>JAPTUI010000480.1 GCA_028067895.1 Pseudomonadota bacterium
TGGGTGTGCAGCCACATCTCGAGCTCCGAACCGAGCCGGCGCAGGGCCCCTGCCCCCGGACCTTGCGGCAGCCGCTCGGCGAGCGCCGCGACGGGCAGACGGGCCGGGTCGAAGGTGCGGACCGGCTCCCCGGCCGGCGCCCCGAGCAGCAGTGTCCCGCCCGGCAGCCCCGTCAGCGTGGATCCGGAGCCCGCGTACAGCGCATTGAACTCCTCGGCGAGGCGCGCCACCTCGGCCGCCTCGAGGCGCAGCCGGCCGCGCCGCTCCAGATGCACCCGTCCGACCCCTTCGGTGAGGCTCAACGGCTCGGCGAGCCACAGCGCAGGGGCGGGAACCTCCGCGGCAGCCGCCGCGACGCTTGCCGGCGGCAGTGCGGCGTAGGGCGCGAGATCCAGCCAGTGCGCCACCCAGGACCGCCAGCCGCTCGGGAGCCGCTCGGCCTGCGCAAAGCGCCCGAACGCCTCCAGACCGGGCAGCGTGCCGCGCGCGGCCGGCGTCGTCTCGGGCTCGGCGCCCAGGTACAGATCCGTAATGACGATGACGAGTTCGCTCACGGGCGGTATCGTACCGTCATGCGATTCACATTAGAGAGCGGAACGCACGTCAACACGGTGCGGGCGTATTCAGCCGAGGCGCTGCGCATCGGCGAGCAGGAGGTGCGCGCCAGCTGCATCGTCAGCGCCGAGCAGCTGATGACCGACTGGGCGCCGCGGCGCTTCGAGGACCTCGAGGTGGCGCATCTGGAGGCGATTTTCGCGCTCGACCCCGAAGTGGTGCTGATCGGTACCGGGCCGCGCCAGCGCTTCGCGCCGGCGCCGGTGCGTGCGGCCTTCGGGGCGCGCGCCATCGGGTTCGAAGTGATGGACCTCGGTGCGGCCTGCCGCACGTTCAACATTCTGGTGCACGAGGACCGGCGGGTGGCGGCGGCGCTGTTTCTCGAGTAGTTCGCGCCGGACGAAAAGGGCACAGGGGGAGCGGCTCAGGACTCTGCGACCGAGCGCCGCCTGCGGCTGCGCTGCGTGGGTGTATTGTTGCTTTCCAGGTCGCGATCCGGTTGTTGCTTTTGTGTCAGCGTCCCCTCCTCCCTGTGCCCTCTCCCTCGTCTCATCGCGAACGCCAGACTGTCGCCGCCAGGAGACGGGCTGTATGTTAACCGCGCATTCCTCGCCGTGGCAAGCCGCTCAGCTGCGGCCTCCGAGCAGCGGCACGAATGCCACGCGCCCGAGTGACTCGCGCATCACGCCCTGCTCGCGCCGCGTGTAGCGCATCAGTTCCTGCTCGCCCTCCGGGCCCACCGGCACGATCAGCCGCCCGCCCGGCGTGAGCTGCTCGAGCAGTGCCTGCGGCACGACGAGCGGCGCGGCCGCCACCAGGATTCCCTCGAACGGCGCCTGAGATTTCCAGCCCTGCGTCCCGTCGCCGTGCTGAAACTTCACGTTGCGGATCTCGAGCTCCTTCAGCCGCTCCTTGGCCCGATCGATCAGCGCGCCGATCCGCTCGATCGTCACCAGCCGCTCCACGAGCGGCGCCAGCACCGCGGTCTGGTAACCGCAGCCGGTGCCGACCTCGAGCACGGTGCCGAGCGGCCCGCCCTCGAGCAGCGCCTCAGTCATGCGCGCCACGATGTACGGCTGGGAGATGGTCTGGCCGAAGCCGATCGGCAGCGCGGTGTCCTCGTAGGCCCGGCTGCCGAGCGCCTCATCGACGAAAATGTGGCGCGGGGTGTTGCGAATCCGGTCGAGCACCGCCAGGTTGCTGATGCCCTGCTCGCGCAGGCGCTGCACGAGCCGATCGCGCGTGCGCGCCGAGGTCATGCCGATGCCGGCCATGCGCAGGTCAGCCATCGAGCCCCTCCAGCCACTCGGTGAGCGACCCGAGCGCCGCGTGGCGGGTCAGATCGACCTGCAGGGGCGTCACCGACACGTAGCCGGCGTCCACGGCGTGAAAGTCCGTGCCCGGACCGGCATCCTGCTGCGGGCCCGCCGGCCCCACCCAGTACACCGGGCGGCCGCGCGGGTCGCGCGCCGGCACGATCGGCTCGGACCGGTGGCGGTGCCCGAGCCGTGTGCCGCGAAAGCCGCGCAGCGCCTGAAGCGGCACGTCCGGCACGTTCACGTTGAGGATGTGCGAAGAGTCGATCGGACGGGTGAGCATCTCGCTCACCAGCCGGTGCGCCACCGCCGCGGCCGTTTCGTAATGCCCGCCGCTGCCGGGCCCTGTGCACAGCGAGACCGCGAGCGTCGGCAGCCCGAGGAAGCGCCCTTCGATGGCCGCCGCCACGGTGCCGGAATAGAGCACGTCGTCGCCAAGATTGGCCCCTTCGTTGATCCCCGAGACGACCATGTCGTGCACGTCTTCGAACAGACCGGTGATCGCCAGGTGCACACAGTCGGTCGGCGTGCCCTGCACGCAGTAGAGGCCCGGCTCGATCTCGATCACCCGCAGCGGCATGTCGAGCGTCAGCGAGTTGCTCGCGCCGCTGCGATTGCGGTCGGGGGCGACGACGGTGAGCTCGCCGAGGTCGGCGAGCCGGCGGCGCAGGACGCGGATGCCGGTAGCGAGATAGCCGTCGTCGTTGCTGAGCAGAATTTTCACAGGCAGGGTGCAGTCTCGGCGAGGACGATCCTCGGGAAGGGCGCGACTATACTGGAAGCAAAATCGGCGGAGGTAGCGTGTGCGTATCGGACCGCGATGAGGATCGGCAACTGTTCCGCGCCGCCATGCGCGGCGTGAAGCCGCTGCAGGGCACGACTGCGCGCCCGCCGCGGCCGAAGCCGCCGCCCGCGGCGCGCTTCTCGCGCGCCGACCGGCTGGCGGTGCTCGAAGAGAGCCTGAACGGTGCGGGCCCGATCGACCCGGCACTCGCCGCCGGCGATGAGCTGGTGTTCCGC
>JAPTUI010000227.1 GCA_028067895.1 Pseudomonadota bacterium
CCGCCCGGGGCGCTTGTTGGCCATGCCGCCGGTCGAGGTGGCGGCGGCCAGATGACCGGCCGCGTCGCGCGCGACGGCCCCGACGGTGCCCTGCGGCGAAGGGATCAGCTCCGAAACGTTGCGCCCGCTGCGCAGGTGCTCGAGCTCCGCTTGGCGGTCGGCGGTGCGGAAATACGCGTTCGGGACGAGCTCAAATCCCTCCTCGAGGGCAAACTCCTCGGCGCCCGCGCCGACCAGCAGCACGTGGCGGGACTTCTCCATCACGCGTCGCGCCAGCTCGATCGGGTTCTTCACGTGCCGCACGGTGGCGACCGCCCCGGCGCGCAGCGTGTGCCCGTCCATCAGCGCCGCGTCGAGCTCCGCACCGCCCTCGCGGGTGAGCGCTGCGCCGCGGGCGGAGTTGAACAACGGATCATCCTCCAGGGTGCGCACCGCGGCGGTGACGGCCTCGAGGCTCGAGCCACCTCGCTCGAGCACGGCATAGCCGCAATCGAGCGCCGCGGCGAGCCCGTCGTGATAATGCCGCTGTCGCTCGATCGACAGGCCCTGCGCCGGCAGCGCGCCGGCGCCTCCATGAATCGCAATGGCATACATATAGAACGAGTACTCCGCGCGCGCGGCGCCTGCAGCCGTTATGATCGGGGCGGATTTTACCGGTGAACCAGCGCATGCCACACAGAATTCGCAGCATTCTGATCGCCAATCGGGGCGAAATTGCCATCCGCGTGATGCGGGCCGCGAACGAACTCGGCCTGCGGACCGTGGCGATCTATTCGCGCGAGGACCGCTTCTCGTTGCATCGCACCAAGGCCGATGAGGCCTACCTGGTCGGCCAGGGCAAAGGCCCGATCGAGGCGTACCTGGACATCGAGGACATCCTGCGCATCGCTCGCGAGGCGCGCGTCGATGCGGTGCATCCGGGGTACGGCTTCCTCTCGGAGAATCCGGAATTCGCGGCCGGCTGCGCGCGCGAGGGCATCGTGTTCATCGGCCCACAGCCCGACACGATGCGCCTGCTCGGCAACAAGGTCTCGGCGCGCAATCTCGCCGAGCAGGCCGGCGTCGCGGTGATGCCGGCCACCGCACCGCTGCCCGAGGCGCTGCCCGAGTGCGTGCGCCTGGCGCATCAGATCGGCTATCCGGTCATGCTCAAGGCCAGCTGGGGCGGCGGCGGCCGCGGCATGCGCGTGATCGAGAACGACCAACAGCTTCAGGAGCTCCTGCCGCTCGCGCGACGGGAAGCGAAGGCCGCGTTCGGCAATGACGAGGTGTACCTCGAGAAGCTGGTGCGCCGCGCGCGCCACGTCGAGGTACAGATCCTCGGCGACGCCCACGGCGGCCTGGTGCACCTGTTCGAACGCGACTGCACCGTGCAGCGGCGCAATCAGAAGGTGGTCGAGCGTGCCCCGGCGATGTTTCTCACCACCGCGCAGCGCGAGGAGATCTGTCAGGCAGCACTCGCGATCGGCCGCGCCGCCGGCTACCGCAACGCCGGCACCGTGGAGTTCCTCCAGGATGCCGAGAGCGGCAAGTTCTATTTCATCGAGGTCAATCCGCGCATCCAGGTCGAGCACACCGTGACCGAGTGCGCCACCGGCATCGATCTGGTCAAGGCGCAGATCCGCATCGCCGAAGGGGCGCGCCTCGGCACCCACGAGAGCGGCGTGCCGGCGCAGCCGGACATCCGCATCCAGGCGCACGCCCTGCAGTGCCGGGTGACCACCGAGGACCCGGAAAACAACTTCATTCCGGACTACGGCAAGATCAGCGCCTACCGCAGCCCCGCCGGGTTCGGCATCCGGCTCGACGCCGGCACGGCCTACACCGGCGCGATCATCACCCGCTCGTACGATTCGCTGCTGGTGAAAGTGACCGCCTGGGCCTCGACCCCGGAGGAGGCGATCGCGCGCATGCACCGCGCGCTCTGGGAGTTCCGCATCCGCGGCGTGGTGACGAACCTGCGCTTCCTCGATCAGGTGATCAGCCACCGGCGCTTCGCCGATGGGTCCTACACCACCAAGTTCATCGATGAGACCCCGGAGCTCTTTCATTGGCCGCGCAAGCGCGACCGCGCGAGCCGCATCCTCACCCATATCGCCGAGACCATTGTCAACGGCAACGCCGAGACGCGCGGCCGGCCGCGGCCGCAGCGGATCGAGCAGCCGAAGCTGCCGCCGGTACCGCCCGCAGCGGCCCCGGCCGGCACCAAACAGAAGCTCGATGAGCTCGGGCCGGAAGGCTTCGCCCGCTGGATGCTCGCCGAGCAGCGCGTGCTGCTCACCGACACGACGATGCGCGATGCGCACCAGTCGCTGCTCGCCACGCGCATGCGCACTTTCGACATGGCCGCCATCGCGCCGTACTACGCGAGCCTCACGCCGCAGCTGTTCTCGGTGGAGTGCTGGGGCGGGGCGACGTTCGACGTGGCGATGCGCTTTCTGCGCGAGGATCCCTGGCAGCGCCTCGCGGTGCTGCGCGAGCGGATGCCGAATCTGCTGCTGCAGATGCTGCTGCGCTCGGCCAACGCGGTCGGCTACACCAACTATCCGGACAACGTGGTGCGCTTCTTCGTGAAGCGGGCGGCCGAGCGTGGCATCGACGTGTTCCGCATCTTCGATTCGCTCAACTGGGTCGAGAACATGCGCGTCGCCATCGACGCGGTGCTCGAGAGCGGCCGGTTGTGCGAGACCGCGATCTGCTACACCGGCAATCTCACTGACCCGCACGAGAAGAAGTACACGCTCGATTACTACCTGCGCCTCGGCCGGGACCTCAAGGCCGCCGGGGCACACGTGCTCGGCATCAAGGACATGGCGGGACTGTGCCGGCCGCGGGCGGCGTTCACGCTCGTCCAGGCGCTGAAGGAAGAGACCGGCCTGCCGGTTCATTTC
>JAPTUI010000598.1 GCA_028067895.1 Pseudomonadota bacterium
GTCTGCATGTCCGGGGCGCCGCCGAGTCGTTTGATCTCGGTGGCAACGACATCCATGCCGACACCGCGGCCGGCCTGCTGCGTCACGCTGCCCGCGGTTGAGAAACCGGGCTCCAGGATCAGTTGCAGCGCTTCCTCGTCGCTCACCCCGGCGGACGGTATCAGCCCGAGCGCAAGTCCCTTGGCGCGGATCGCCTGCAGGTTCATCCCGGCGCCGTCATCGGCCAGGCGGACCACGACCTGCGCCCCTTCGCGGCGCAGCTGCAGCTCGATGCGGCCCACCGGCGGCTTGCCGCGACGCAGTCGCTCCTCGGGCACCTCGATGCCGTGCACCACGGCATTGCGCAGCAGATGTTCGAACGGCGGCAGCATGCGCTCGAGTACCTGCCGATCGAGTTCCCCGGAAGCGCCCTCGACGAGCAGCTCGGCGCGCTTGCCGGTGTCGGCGGCCGCCTGGCGCACGATGCGCGCGAGACGCTGCACGTGCTGCTGAAAGGACACCATGCGCGTACGCATCAGTCCGTTCTGCAGCTCCGTCATGGTGCGCGCCTGCTGCTGCAGCAGGGTGTGCGCATCCTTCGTCAGGTTCTCCAGCAGCTGCTGCAGGCTGGCGACGTCGTTGGCGGTCTCCGCCAATGCCCGCGAGAACTGCTGGATGGAGGAATAGCGGTCGAGCTCGAGCGGATCGAAATCACCGCGGTGACCGCTGTCCGGTTCATGCCGGTGCAGGATCTGCGCCTCGGTCTCGATCTCCAGGCTGCGCAGCTGCTCCTTCAGACGCGTCACCGTGCGCGACAGCTCCCCGAGGTTGAAATCGATGGAGCTGATCTGCTGGTCTAGCCGCGAGCGCGCGATGCTCGCCTCGCCGGCGACGTTGAGCAGCTTGTCGAGCAGCTCGGCATCGACGCGCGCCATTTCCTGACGCTCCGCCGGCGCGACCGGTTCGCGCCCCGGAGGCACCGGCGGCGCCGCGGCGAGCGGCGCGGCGTCCGCTTCGGGCGCACCGAGCGCCTCGGCCGCCGGCGGCAGCCCATCCTCGGCGAGGTCCTCCGCCGCTTGCGGGTGCGCCGGCTGCAGCACCGGGACTGTCTCCGGATCGAGTGCAGCCGGCGCGAAGCGCTCGGCGGGGACGTCCGGCTCGGCGGCCGGCGCCTCGAATGCCATCGGCGGCAGCGCCTCGGGGCCGGCCGGTGCCAGCACCGGCGGCTCGTGTGCGCCGAGATCCTCAGGTGCCGCGGCCTCGGGCGCCTCCGGCGGGAATATCTCGGGCTCGATCCGCGCCGCGTCGGGCGCCTCGGGCCCAGAGGGCTGCGCCTGCGGGGCGGTGGGCGGCGCCGCGGCGGCGCTCGCCGCGCTCTGCGGCTGCGTCAGGGCGCGGATCCGCGCGATCATGGCCTGCGCCGCCGGCACGGCCTGTCCGTTGACCACCGCTTCGCGCATACCCGCGAGCTCATCGAGGCTGGCCTGGATGAGCTCGAACACGGCTTCGCCTGCGCTCAGCCCGCCGCTCTCGGCCTGGCCGACGAGCGTCTCGAGCTCGTGCGACAGGTCGCCCATGGTCATGATGCCGGCCATGCGCGCCCCACCCTTGAGCGTGTGCAGTGCGCGTTTGAGCGCAAACGCGCGCTGCGCATCCGCCGGTGCGGTGCGCCAGTCCCCGAGCGCGCGCTCGGATCCCTCGATGAGCTCCAGCGCCTCCTCGGTGAACACGGCGGCGACTTCCGGATCGTAATCGGCGGCCGGCTCCACCGGCGGGGTCGGCGCGAGCACTTCGGTCGGCGCCACAGCCTCAGGGGCCGCAGCGGCGGCGGCGTCTTCCTGCGCCGGCTCGGCGGCTGCGATGCGCGCATCGAGCGCGTGTTCGGCCTCACCGAGCCGCTCGATCAGCAGCAGGTGGCTGGCGAAGTAGCCGGTGGGCTCCTCGAGATGTTCGGCCACCGTCTCCATTGCGCCCATGCAATCGGCGAGCAACGTCAGATCTGCGCTACCCAGGCCGGCGCCGCTGGTGAAGGCGCGCCGGATCCAGTGATCGAGCGGCTCGGCGAGCCGCACGCCGTGCCGCGCCTGCGCCGCCTTGGAACTGCCCGCAAGCGTGTGGCAGGCCCGATAGACCTCCTCGGGCAGCGCGTGCGGCTCGGGCGCCTGCGCCTCGCTCTTGAGGTAGGCGCGGATCGTGGCCACGTGCGTTTCGGTTTCGCGGGCGTAGATCTCCCGCAGCGCCTCGTCCATGCCGGCCGCGACCACCGGCGCGATCTCGGCCGCCTGCGCTTCGCCCGGCACCATCTCGGCCGGAGCCGGCGCCGCCGGCTCGCTCTCGCGGCCCGCGGCCATGGCGTGCGCGGCGGCCGTGATGCCCGCGACGTCGCTCGCCACCGGGCGGCCGGTCTCGAGATGCTCGATCAGCTGCGGCAGCGCGGCAATCGCCTCGCGCAGCTCCTCCAGGATCTCGGGGCTGCGCGTCAGGGTGTTGTCGAGCAGCCGGTTGAGCAGACTCTCGACCGACCAGGCGAGCTCACCGAGCTCGCGCGCCCCGACCATGCGTCCGCTGCCCTTGAGGGTATGAAACCCGCGCCGCACGATCTCGAGCGAATCCCGATCGAGCGGGTTCTGGTCCCACAGCGGGAAGTGGCGACGGATGCGCGCCAACTCCTCGCGTGCCTCCTCGACGAACAGCTTGATCAGCTCCGGGCTGGCGCTTTCGGCGAGCGCTGCCAGCTTTGCAGTCGAGGCTGAGGAGAACGCGACGGGCGGCGGCGGCGCCAGCGGGACATCCGGAATGGTGGCGCCCGCCTGGGTCTCCCCGCCCGGCGTCATGAGCACCGTCTTGGCAAAGGCGGACGGCTCGATGAGCTCGCGGGTATGCGCGAAGCGGTGGTCAACGGACA
>JAPTUI010000170.1 GCA_028067895.1 Pseudomonadota bacterium
CTACTTCCGTATGGACCGGCGCTGGTTCCCGGCCGAGTACTGCGTGCGCAACGACACGCTCGGCATCTGGCCGTGTACGCCGCTGCCGCCGGGACCGCCGCCGCCACCACCGCCGGTGAGCGCGACGCGCTTTCCGGTCTACCACAATCCGCTTCTAACCCGGCTCGCGCACTCGCTGGTCTCGGTGACCTTCAGCATGCCGTATTCGGTCTCCGGGGTGACCGAGCACTATTATCACGGCACCGGGCTCGTGGTGGATGCCAAGCGCGGCTGGGTGGTGGTCGACCGCAACACCGTGCCGGTCTCCCTCGGGGACGTCACGATCACCTTTGGCGGCACGGTGCAGGTGCCGGGCCGGGTGGTGTACGTCAGTCCCATCCACAACCTCGCAGTGGTCGCGTACGACCCGCGCCTCATCGGCTCGACGCCGGTGCGCTCGGCACACCTGTACCCACAGCGGCTCGCCGCAGGGGAGCCGATCAACGTCGTCGGCATCGGCGATGACAACGACCTGCATTTCCGCCGCACCGAGATCTCGAGCATCGAGCCGCTCGAGCTGCCGCTGTCGCGCACGATGCGCTTTCGCGACACCAACATCGAGAGCATTCAGCTCGTCAACCCGCCGAAGAGCTTCGACGGGGTGCTCACCGACCAGCGCGGCGACGTGCTCGGTCTGTGGTCGAGTTTCGCGTTCGATACCGCGAACGGCGTCGGCCAGGACCTGCAGGGCGTGCCGATCGCGCCGGTGCGCGACATGATCGCGCGCATGCGCAGCGGCAAACCGCTGCACTCGCTCGACGTGGAGCTCGCGCCGACGCCGCTTGCGAGCGCGCGTCTGATCGGCTTGCCCCCCTTCTGGACGGCAAAGCTCGCCGCACAGAGCGCCACGCGGCGCGTGGTGCTCACGGTCGTGCGCACCACCGGCGGCTCGCCGGCCTCGCGGCTGCTCGAGCCGGGTGACCTGCTGCTCGCCATCAATGGGCGCGTCGTGACCCGCTTCGAGCAGGTCGAGCGGGCCACTGCAGCTCAGCGCAGCGTACAGCTGACCGTGTGGCGGGGCCGGGAGGCGTTGACGATCAGGGTGCCGACCGTGGTGCTCTCCGGGACGCGGCTGCGGCGCGTCGTGCAATGGGCCGGCGCGACTCTGCAGCGTCCGTTCCACTCCATGCTGGCGCAGCGGGGCGTACCTCCCTACGGGGTGTACGTCGATAACTTCGAGTACGGCTCGCCGGCCTCGCGCTACGGCTTATACGCGGGTCTGCGCATCGTTGCGGTCGACGGCGAGCCGACGCCGGATCTCGATGCGTTTCTGAACGCCGTGACCCACCGGCCGGATCATGCTTCGGTGCGCATCACCGCCCTGGGCTGGAACAATGCCCCGCAGGTCATCACACTGACGCTCGACAACCACTACTGGCCCGCCTACGAGCTGCTGCGCACCGCGCACGGCTGGGTGCGGCGCGCGCTGCACTGAGCGCAGGCGCGGAACGCTCAGGTGGGGCCCATTGCACCGGCGGATCTCGCGGCCGCCCTCGGCGCACTGCGCGCCGGGGCATTGGTCGCCTTTCCGACGGAAACGGTGTACGGACTCGGCGCCGATGCGCGCAATCCCGCCGCGGTGCGGCGCATCTTCGCGGTCAAGGGTCGGCCCGCGAGCCACCCCGTGATCGTGCACCTGCAGAGTGCGCGCGAGCTGCCGGCCTGGGCGAGGCGGGTGCCGCGAGAGGCCGAGCGCCTGGCCGAGCAGTTTTGGCCTGGACCGCTCACGCTGGTGCTGCCGCGTGCACCCGGCGTCGATGACAGCGTGACTGGAGGTCAGGACACCGTTGCGGTGCGCGTGCCGGCGCATCCGGTCGCCCAGCAGCTGCTCGCCGCCTTCGGCGGTGGGATTGCCGCACCGTCAGCGAACCGCTACGGTCGGCTCTCCCCGACCCGGGCCGAACACGTGCGCGAGGAGCTCGGTGCGGCGGTGAGCGTGGTGCTCGACGGCGGGGACTGTCCGATCGGCCTGGAGTCGACCATCGTGGCGTTCCAGGAGGGGCGCGCGCGCCTGCTGCGCCCGGGGCGGATCACCGCCGGGGAGATTCGCGCGCTGCTCGGGACGCTGCAGATCGGTGCCGATGCGGCCTCGCCGCGCGTGCCGGGCAGCACGGCGGCGCATTACGCCCCGGCCACTCCGCTCGAGGTGCTGCCGACCGAGGCGCTCGAGGCGCGCAGCGCGGCGCTCGCACAGGCCGGCCGGCGCGTGGCGGTGTTGGCTTGGCGCGCCCCGCAGGCGGCGCTTGCGGCCGTGACCTGGATCGATGCCAGTGCGCAGCCCGAGCGCTACGGCCACGACTTGTATGCGCACCTGCGCGAGCTCGACCAGCGCGGCTGCGAGCGCATTCTGGTGCAGGAAGTGCCGCAAGGCGATGAATGGGAGGCGATCCGCGACCGACTGCGCCGTGCGGCCGTCGGCGCCGCCGCGCCCGGAGAGACCCCATGAGTGCCCGTCGCAATCGCTTCGTCGATCCGTTCCAACCGGCGGAGATTCGCCGGCTGGTGCGCCAGTTCGGCTCCCCGCTGCTCATCCTCGACTGTGAGCGCGTGCGCGTGCAGTACCGTAAGCTGCGTGCCGCGCTCGGGCGGGTCGATCTGCACTATGCGCTGAAGCCCATGCCGCACGCAGCGGTCGTACAGACCGTGCTCGCCGAGGGCGGGTTCCTGGATCTTGCAACCACCGGGGAGGTGCAACTGGTCCGTCGGCTCGGCGTCGATCCGGCGCGCTGCATCCACACGCACCCGATCAAACGCCCCGAAGACATCCGCAACGCGCTCGAGTTCGGCGTGCGCACCTTCGTGGCCGACAACCCCGATGAGGTGCGCAAGTTCGAGCACTTCG
>JAPTUI010000536.1 GCA_028067895.1 Pseudomonadota bacterium
CAAAGAAATAAAGCGAGGCCACCATGGCGACCCAATCAGAAGGAGACAAGGCGAATAGCCAACGGGGCCGGAGCGTAGCTGAGCACAGATCCGATGGCTCCTCGCCTGCCGACGCCGGGCGGGTCCTGGCGAAAATGCAGGGTGTCCAAGTCGGGTATGCAATCTATGCTGCGGTGAAGCTCGGAATTGCCGATACCCTCGGGCCTGGAAGCATGGAGAGCGAGGAGCTCGCGGCAAAGATCGGTGGGCATCCGCGTTCAACGTTCCGATTGCTGCGCGCGCTGGTCGCGCTGGGCCTGTGCGCGGAAACGAACGGCAGGTTTTCACTGACAGTCGAAGGATCGTGCTTGCGCACCGATGCGCCCAACTCTGTGCGCAACGGCGTGCTGCGAGCGGGCGGGATGGTGGCTGCGGGCTGGAGCGAGCTTTGCCAGTCGATCCGGACCGGAAGGACCTTTTACGATCTGCATGGCCACGGCGTCAGCGCCTTCGATTGGCTGGCCCGCAACCCGAACGAAGGGCGGATATTCTTCCGGGCAAGCAGCGAGGCGTGCCACCTGCAGGCTGTGCATCACGTTGCCGCTTACGACTTCACCCCGTTCGCAACCATCATGGATGTAGGCGGCGGTGAAGGGGAGCTTTTGACGACGATCCTCGGGGCCGCGCCGAACAGTCGCGGCATTTTATTTGAACAGCCGGCGACGCTTGATGGTGCACGGGAGCGACTCACGCGCGCCGGCGTGATCGGGCGATGTCGGCTTGTCGGCGGTAACTTCTTCGACGGGATACCCGAGGGCGCCGACCTGCATGTGATGCGCGGGGTGATTCATGACTGGAACGACGAACGCGCTGTGACTATCCTGCGCAATTCCCGCCGCGCTCTTCGACCGAACGGGCGACTCCTGCTGATCGACCGAATCATGCCGGAGCGCGTGCAGGCGTCGGCTGCCCATCAGGGCGTGACAATCGCTGATGTCAGCATGCTTGTCAGCACCGGCGGCTGCGAACGGACCGAAGCCGAGTTCCGCACACTACTTCGGCAGGCTGGCTTCACTCTGGCGCGTGCCGTTCCGAGCGCTCCCTTGATCGAGGCTGTGCCGATCTGATCGGCGAATTCACCGCGAAGGATGCTCATGGAAACAGCAAAACAGGAGAAGCAAGGCCAGAAGCCCGTATCGCCGGTGCCGCTGATGGAGATCGCGACCGGCTTCATGAGATCGAAGACGCTGTTTGCCGCGGTCGAGCTCGAGCTGTTTACGCGAATCTCTGGAACGGGCGCTGATGTCGCTGACCTCGGCCGCCTTTTGAGCCTTGATCCTCGACCTGCTGAGATGCTGCTCACTGCATGCGCTGCGCTTGGCCTGCTCGTTAAACGCGGCGCGCGCTTCTACAATTCTCCACTGGCCGAAGAATACCTGGTCAAGGGCAAGCCTCAGTATTTCGGCGGCAGAGCGATGTCGCTCGATCGCGCCACTTACCCGGCCTGGCGCCGTCTCACCGAAGCGCTCAAGACAAATCGCGCGCAGGAGGCGCCCGATCAGTCGACATGGACCGACGCGCTCGCCGCAAACCCGGAGAGGCAGCGGATGTTCATCGAGTCGATGCACAGCAGGGCGGTTCCGGAGGCGCCGGCGATTGCGAATGCGGTGGACTTCTCGAAGTTCAATCAGCTTCTCGACGTGGGCGGCGGCTCGGGCGCGTACTGCATCGAGCTGGCCCGGCGATTTCCGAGCCTCAAGGTGGGGCTCTTTGACCTTCCGTCGGCGCTCGCCATCGCGCTCGAGAAAATAGCTGAAGCCGGCTTAACGGATAGGATTTCGACCTATCGGGGAGACTTCTTCAAGGATGAGCTTCCGAAGGGTTCCGACGTCCTGCTGCTCGCGCACGTTCTGCACGATTGGGGTCCGGACAAGGATCGGCTGATTCTGGGCAGATGCTTCGCTGCCTTGCCTTCAGGCGGCACCCTAATCCTGCGCGAGGCAATGATGAACGACGACAAGACGGGGCCGCTCACTGCCGCGCTCATGTCGCTGCAGATGCTTAACGCAACCGAGGGCCGAAACTACAGTTGGGCCGAGTACACCGAATGGATGGAGCAGGCCGGCTTTCGGGAGATCCGACGTGTAGAGCTCAAGACGACCGGAGGCAGCGGACTTCTCATCGGCCGCCGACCCTAGCATTCGAGAGCGACGCTGATGGAACTCGAGATTCTGATCCGGGAACGGGGAGTGGCGCGCGACGTCACCGATCTATCGGCGATCGGAGAGATTGTCGAGCGCGCACGAAATCCGCGAGTGGAGCGCACCGTCGCGCTGCATGTGTACGCCGCGAATCTCATGAGCCTGAAACTCGGCAACCGGGATTCCCCGAAGCTTGCGGAGACGCGGTTCAGATTCAACACGGAGGGCCAGATGGCTGATGTGCGCTGATTATCCTTTGAGTGAGGGAAGGGTGGAACGTATTCGAGTCCGACTGACGGCAAAGCTCGATTCGCCTGAAGCGCGGAGACCATGAGGACGACAGAATGTCGATAAAGACAACCGACGTCGCGCAAGGGTTTCAGCGAGTTGATCGCACGACCAAGCCTGATTTCTTCATTAATTTCATAGACGAGGCAAGCCGGTTACCCGCAGTTCGCTCGTGCAAGGGCCGGATCCTGGAGCTTCTAAATCCTAAACCGGGTCATTGTGTTCTGGATGTCGGCTGCGGTACCGGCGAGGACATCGGCGCACTGGCCGAGATTGTGGGCAGGAGCGGCCTGGCGGTAGGCGTTGACAACAGCGAAGCGATGCTGGCGGAAGCCCGCCGTAGGGCCGAGGGCAAAGGGCTTTCGCTCGATTTCAGATTGTGTGACGGGCGGCGGCTTGAGTTTCCCGAC
>JAPTUI010000447.1 GCA_028067895.1 Pseudomonadota bacterium
ATCATTTCCGCTCGCAAGGCGAGCAAATCAGAGGCAGCCCAATATGCGAAAGGAATATGACTTCAGCCGCGGCAAGCGCGGCGCAGTAATCTCCTCCCCGGGCAAAACACGCATCACGATCATGATCGATGGATTGTGAACGGTGGCCAGGAACCGCGTGATTTTGGGGATTGGGCGCGGCAACCAGACCCTCATCAACGAGGCGCTGCGCGCCACGCTTGCCGAGAATGATCGTCCCCTGACCGCCAAAGTGATGCGTGAGATCGTCCGGTAAGAGCTTGCGCACGCACGCTGAACCGATCGAGCCCGCCCTTGGCGACGATGCAAGGTGTCACCGCACGCACAAGCACGGTGCTCACCACTTGGGCTGGAGGTACAACGCAGGCATTACGGAGACCGGTGGGGGTATGGGTTGGGGGTACGTTTAGCCGCAGACCCGCCGCCGGGGCATTGCAATTCATTGAGTTGCGACGGCATTTCGACTCCGAGCTCGGGCATGCTCATCTCCTTACGCTGGCTTTCGCCGGCCTCCCCCGACGAACGCAGCGACACCCTGGGTTTGCAGTCTAACGATGTCCGCTGAGTCCCGCTGGCAGTCGCTGGCTGCCGCACGGCTGTGGCAGGCGTCACTCACCCGCCTGCGCCGACCGCAGCTCGGCCGAAGCAGGGTTCTTCCGCGCCACCACGGCAACGACTGATTGTTTCCTCGCGCCCGTCGTCCCTTGCCAGCCTGCCCGAGTCCCCATCCTTACCGCGCGCCACCCGCAGGAGTACCGCGCGAAATTGATCGGCCGGTATCGACCCGGAGCAGACGGTGGGAACGTCCGCATCGTGGTAGCCGATTTGCGCGCGTTTACCTACCAACGCGCCCCGTCGGAGCACGAAAACGCCCCTGCCGCGAGCGCTAGTTTGGCGTCATTGCGGAGCCGTGTTCGCCTGTGCGTCGACTCGTGCTGCACGACTGGCCAGCCACGGCGTGACTAACGCACAAACTAACAGCAGCAGCGTCATCAGCGGGCGGTCCAGGGGACCGCGCGTCTCCCGAAGCGCCGGCCAGAGGTGGCCCTCGATCCGGCCAAGACCCCGCATCGCCCAGGGACTAATGGCTCCGGCGATGAGCGCGACAATGCGAGCCCGTTTCATCGATGCGTGACGTCCGACACGAACGACAAAGAGAACGCCACTGATGGCTGCCCAGAGGAGCACGACCAGGTCCTGCCCAGCCGATGTCTCGGCAGCCAGGGTGAAGAAATGCAGTAATGCCTCAAGGAAGGCGCTGAAGCCCCATGGCAGCACCATGAGGCTCACTGCGAGCACCAGCTCGACGAGGACGCTGATCAGCAGGGCGAGTGCAGACAGCGCCCAGAGTTGACTCCTATCACGAACTGAAAGAAACGGGACGGACGGACGCGACACAATACAGTGGTCCGCATATTCGCGCGTTGGAAAGCCGAATGCCAATAGGTTACCAGGGATGAAACCTCGCGAATGGTCCGCTTCACGTAGTCCAATCGCGGGTAAAAGGACCGAAATTGGCCGTACCTTGGCGGTTCGTGCCAACTTCCTCCCGTCGTTGTCTGCGTGACCTTGCGGCCTTCTGACCTGATCTTCATGGCCTTTAGGAATCCGACCGCCCATCGCGCCTAGCCTTCGCGGCGCCTATTGCCACACCAACGGCAGTACCTAGACCAACCCCAATACCCACCCCAATTGCAAGGTTGTGAATCGCGCCCCAAGGGCCGCTCCAACCGCCGCTCCTAGCACAATCCCGAGCCCAATTGATTTTCCATCCATCGCATCCCCTCATGCCTGCCGTTAACCTAGGCGGGATGCGCCATCGCTTCAACCTGGCGCAGGACGAGACCAACAGCCTGAATCAAACGTCCGGTGTCGGGCAAGCCTTCCACGCAAACGAGCGGGGGCTACTGGCCCGCTGCGGCGGTACTCGATCTGTCGCGCTCGCTTTGTCCGGGGGCGCTCACCGCCGATCTCAAAGTCCTTCAGCACCTTCAATGCTGCCTCGACGCGATCCTCCGGCACGAGCAGCACTCCGCCCTTCATGCCGATGCCGACACCCACAACCACTGCCGGGATATCCGCGCCCTCGAACGCGAGGCGAGCCAGATCCGCTTGCGATTCCAGTGGGTAGGCTCTGATTTGCTTCATGGCGGGTGTCCGGGAGCACCGCTTGGCCAGCGGCTCCACAGGCAGATTCTGGCCGCCTGCTTTCTGGGAAGCCAATTCGGGTGGCGAGTGACCACTCCTGGCCGGCAGCAGACCTCGACAGCCGGCCGTCGCGGCCGAGCTGCGCACTCTTCAGCTTTACGCTATCTCGGTGATCAATCTGCCAATCCCACGACAAACGCAAGTGCGACGTTCAGACGAGCGATATCCCTTTCATCGAGCGACCCAATCCGGCGGCCAACGCGCTCGCGGCGGATCGTCACGGGTTTGTCCGCCATGATCTGTGAGCGCGCCCGCAAGCCATTCTTCTCCGTGGGCTCGATGGTGACGCGAAAATCCGGCGCATCAACAACGTCTGAGGTCATTTGGCAGACGATTACGGAGGCGTGTGCCGCGGGTAGAGCGTTGGTTTGCACAATTACCGCAGGGCGCGGTTTTCCGTAGTCGCCCGACGCCGCGACGGTCACAACATCCCCGCGCTTCACTGAGCGTCAAATTCCGAAACTGCTTCGATCCATCGCATCGCTTCTTGCTCCGCGGCCCTGTCCAAGCTCGCCACCTCAGTGGCGACCCGTCGTAGAACCGTCCGGGCATGTGGATCGGGTACGACCAGACGCAATTCGCGCAGTCCCTGTGCACGGCGCCGTTCGCGCATTGCCCGCATACGCTCTGCAGCTCGTGCCATAAAC
>JAPTUI010000660.1 GCA_028067895.1 Pseudomonadota bacterium
GGTGGGCACCGCGGGCACGCGCAGCGGGGGGGCGAACTGGCAGGCGCTCAGGCCGAGGAAGAGAAACAGACACGCGGCGCCTGCGCGGGCGAGTCCGCGCGGTCGGCAGGGCTGCGACGCCGCGCGGGGGCAATACCGTCGGCCAGACAAGGCGTACCTCGGAGGCACTCGCTACACACCAGAGACAATGCTTCCATCCGGCACAGGCAGCTGTAATACGTGGATGTCGCACATGAGGCCGGAGGGGACTTCGCCTGATAGAGGGTGCCGCTGGTACCACCGCCCGGGACACGGGATTGCGATCATGCAGCGTCAGCCGTTCAAGGCGCCGCATGGACCGGCAGCGCCTCAGCTCACCCGAACACTGCAAGAGAATTTTGCACCATAACAGTTGAGACGGCGCATCGCGGCCGGGACGGCCGCCGCGCCCAGCCGTCTTCGCCATCGAGCTCCCTGCACTGGCTGCGACACGAGGTCATTACGGCCACCATTGCGGACGGTACGGACAGGCAACCCCCTCGCCGGGCGGCTATGCTCGGCTACGTTCAGCGCTGGCGCAATGGAAGGATCAGCGTTTGTCGGCGGGAGCAAATTCAGTGATCGTCCGGGAAGCCCTCCAGGGGCTGCTCGACGCGCTCGTCGCCGAGGGCTATCGGACACTCGGACCGACACTGCGAGAGGACGCGATCGTCCATGACGATGTGACGCACGTGTCGGAGCTGCCCGTGGGATGGACCGACAGCCAAGAGGCCGGGCACTACCACCTGCAGCGCCGCGAGGACGATGCGTGGTTCGGCTTCAATGTCGGCCCGCACTCCTGGAAGCGCTTTCTGCACCCTCCGCTCGAGCCGCTCTGGGGCGCCCGCAGAAACGGCAACGGTTTCAAGATCACCGTACCCGCGCCCGAGCCGAAGCTCGCCTTCATCGGCGTGCGCGCTTGCGAGCTGCGCGCCATCGCCATTCAGGACCGGGTGTTCCTCGGGGGACGGTACTCGGATGATACCTACCGCGCGCGGCGGATGAGCACCTTCATCGTCGCGGTCAACTGCGCACAGGCCAGTGGCACCTGTTTCTGCTTATCCATGGGCAGCGGACCGAAGGCCGCCGCCGGATTCGACCTGTCGCTCACCGAGCTGCTGGGCGCCGATCGCGCCATGTTTCTGGTCGAGGTCGGAAGCGAGGCCGGCGCCCGGATGCTGCAGAGGATTGCGAGCCGCCCGCCGACCGAAGCGGAGCTCGCCGCTGCGCGGGCCGTCCTCGATCGCACCGCCGAGCGGATGGGCCGCAGGCTCGACACTACTCGCCTGCGCGAACTGCTGCGCGAGCAGGCCGAGCACCCGCGCTGGGACGAGATCGCCGAACGGTGCCTGACCTGCGGCAACTGCACCATGGTATGCCCGACCTGCTTTTGTACCTCGGTGGAAGATCACAGCAGCCTCGAGGGGACCGTTGCCGAGCGGGTGCGGGCTTGGGACTCCTGTTTCACGCTGGATTTCTCCTACTTGCACGGCGGCAGCGTGCGCCACAGCACACGGGCGCGCTACCGGCACTGGCTGACCCACAAGCTCTCTTACTGGATCGACCAGTTCGGCACCGGCGGCTGTGTCGGCTGCGGGCGCTGCATCACCTGGTGTCCGGTTGGGATCGACATCACGGAGGAAGCCACGGCGCTGCGCGCCCCCGGTCGGGCGAAGAAGCAGGGAGAAGCCTCATGAAGAGCCTTGACTCGCTCCTGCGCGAGCTTCCCTTCTTTGCCGGGCTCGACGAGGAGCATGCCCGGCTGATCGCGGGATGCGCCCGCAATTGCCGCTTCGAAGCCGGCCAGTACCTTTTCCACGAGGGCGATCCCGCCGACGAGTTCTTCCTCATCCGCGAAGGCCGGGTCGCGCTCGATGTCGTAGCGCCCGGTCAGGCTCCAATCGTCTTCTCCACCCTGGGGGAAGGCGAGGTCGTGGGCGCCTCCTGGCTGGTGCCGCCCTACCGTTGGATGTTCGATGCGCGCGCAGCATCGCCGACCCACGCACTCGGGATCGATGCCGCATGCTTGCGGCGCAAATGCGAGGAGGATCACGATTTCGGCTACCTGATGATGAAGCGCTTTCTGCCGGTCTTCGTGAAGCGGTTGCACGCGACACGGCTGCAGATGTTCGACGTCTACCGCAGAGGTTGAGATGACCGTATCGAGGCAGAATGCCCTGGTGCCGGCGCTGTACCGGGTCGGGGAGGTGTACCGGGAGTTGCCCGACACGGTGACGCTGCGCCTCGTTCCGGAATCGGGCCGCCGACCGCCCTGCGCCCCCGGGCAGTTCAACATGCTCTACGCCTTCGGGGTCGGCGAGATCGCGATCAGCATCAGTGGCGATGCGGCAGACGAGGGCTTCCTGCACACCGTCCGCGAGGTCGGCGCCGTGAGCACGGCTCTCGCCCGCCTCGCAGTCGGAGCGAGCGTGGGTGTGCGCGGTCCGTACGGGACCGGCTGGCCTGCCGCCCAGGGCGCCGATGTGATCTTCGTCGCCGGAGGGCTCGGCCTCGCGCCGCTGCGCCCGGCGATCCGGCGGGTGCTGGCCGAGCGGCGCCACTACGGACGGGTGGCGATTCTCTTCGGCACGCGTCATCCGGCCGAGATGCTCTACCGCCAAGAGCTCGAGCAGTGGCGGCGGCGGCTCGATGTGGACGTGTCGGTGACCGTGGATCACGCGGACACACTCTGGCACGGCAACGTCGGTGTGGTTCCGGCACTGATTCCAAGGGCGACCTTCGACCCGAACAACTCGGTGGCGCTGGTGTGCGGACCGGAGGTGATGATGCGCTTCACGGTGAGCGCGCTGCGCGAGGCCGGGGTGCCCGATGAGCGCGTATACCTC
>JAPTUI010000326.1 GCA_028067895.1 Pseudomonadota bacterium
TGAGCATGGATGGTGCGCTGCAGGTCCTCGCTGCTCGCCGAGTACTCCATGGCGAGTACGGCTTCGGCGATCAGCTCGCCGGCCATCGGACCGATGATGTGCACGCCGAGAATCTCGTCGTCGTCCTGCGCGGCGATCACCTTGGCGAAACCCTGCGCCTGCTCCATGGCGCGGGCGCGACCGCTCGCCAGGAACGGGAACGAGCCGACCTTGTAGGCCCGGCCGCTCGCCTTGACCTGCTCCTCGGTGAGCCCCACCCAGGCGATTTCCGGGGCGGTGTAGATGACCGAGGGAATGACCTTGTAGTTGACTTCGCCGTAGCGGCCGGCAATCACGTCGGCCACCATCACACCCTCTTCCTTGCCCTTGTGCGCCAGCATCGGGCCGCGCACGCAGTCCCCGACCGCCCAGACGCCCTCAGCTGCAGTGCGGCAGTGCTCATCGACCTTGATGAAGCCGCGCTCATCGAGCTCGACCCCGGTGCCCTCGGCGAGCAGTCCGGCGCTGAAGGGGCGTCGGCCGGCTGCAACGATCAGCCGATCGACCGTGATCGTGTGCTCGCCCTTGGCGTCCTGGTAGGTCACTTCGACCGCATCGCCGCTCACCTTCGTGCCGGTGACCTTGGCGCCGAGGTGGATGTCCAGACCCTGCTTCTTGAAGTGGCGCGCCGCTTCCTTGGCGAGCTGCTGATCGGCCATGGCGAGAAACTCGGGCATCGCCTCGAGCACGGTGACCTCGGCGCCGAGGCGCCGCCACACGCTGCCGAGTTCCAGTCCGATCACGCCAGCCCCGATGACCCCGAGGCGCTTCGGTACCGCCTCGAGCTCGAGCGCGCCCCACGAATCGATGACGTGCGGCGCCTTGAACGGCGCCACCTTGAGCTCGACCGGCGCCGAGCCCGAGGCGAGGATCACATGTTTGGCGCTGAGCTCTCGCGTGGTGCCGTCGGCCGCGGTGAACTCCACACGCCGCCCGGGCAACAGCTTGCCGTGGCCCTGCAGCGCGGTCACGCCGCTCGCCTTGAACAGCGCCGTGATGCCCTGGGTGCTGGCCTTGACGATCCCAGCCTTGCGCTTTTGCATCTGGGCGACGTCGAAACCGACCTCGCCCACCTTGATGCCGTGCACCGCGAATTCCTCGCGCGCACGGTGATAGAGCTCGCTCGACTCGAGCAGCGCCTTGGAGGGAATGCAGCCGGCATTGAGGCAGGTGCCGCCGAACGCATAGCTGCCGTCGCGGTTGCGCCACTCGTCGATGCAGGCCACCGAGAGCTTGTTCTGACCGGCGCGGATCGCCGCCGGATATCCGGCCGGCCCGCCGCCGATAACGATGACGTCGAATGAATCTGCCATGTTCAAATCCCCAACAGCATGCGGCCCGGATCCTCCAGGCACTCCTTGACGGTCACCAGGAACTGCACCGCCTCGCGGCCGTCGATGATGCGGTGGTCATAGGTGATGGCGATGTACATCATCGGGCGGATCGCGATCTGCCTGTCGACCACCATCGGCCGCTCCTGAATCTTGTGCATGCCCAGGATGGCGCTCTGCGGCGCATTCACGATCGGCGTGGACATCAGTGAGCCGAACACCCCGCCGTTGGTGATGGTGAAGGTCCCGCCGGTCAGATCGTCGATGCCGATCGTGCCGGCGCGCGCCTTCTTCGCGTACTCGCCGATCTCCTTCTCGATCGCCCCGAAGCCCTTCAGGTCCGCATCGCGCACGATCGGCACCACCAGGCCGCGCTCGGTCGAGACCGCGACGCCGATGTCGTAGAACTCGTGGTAGACGATCTCATTGCCGTCGACCGAGGCGTTGACCACCGGGAATTTCTTCAACCCCTCGATGCACGCCTTGACGAAGAACGACATGAAGCCGAGCTTCACGCCCAGTTCCTTCTCGAAGCGATCCTTGTAGCGGGTGCGCAGGTTCTGCACGGCCGTGAGGTCGACTTCGTTGAACGAGGTGAGCAGCGCCTGGGTGGACTGGGCCTCCACCATGCGCTGTGCGATTCTCTGGCGCAGCCGCGTCATCGCCACGCGATGCTCGGTGCGCGCGCCGGCCGCCGCTGCCGGCGGCGCCACAGGTGCCGCAACGCCCTGCTGGCCGAGGAAGCCGACCACGTCGGATTTGGTGAGCCGTCCGTCCCGGCCACTCGAGGGAATCGTGCCCGGATCGAGACGATTCTCTTCCACCAGCCGGCGCACCGAAGGGCTGAGCTTGTCCTTGCCTGCCGCATCTTCCTTGGCCGGGACGCTCTTAGTCTCGGCCGCCGCAGCGCTCTCGGCCGCTGCCGCCGGAGCAGGAGCCGGCGCGGCACTCGTCGCCGCCGTCGCCCCCTCTTCGATCACCGCGAGCACCTGTCCGCTCGTGACCACCGTGCCATCGGCCACCTTCAGCTCGCGCAGCACGCCGTTGGCCGGCGAGGGCACTTCGAGCACCACCTTGTCGGTCTCGAGGTCGGCGAGGTTCTCATCGCGGCGCACCGCATCGCCGGGCTTCTTGTGCCAGGCGACGAGCGTCGCGTCGGAAACGGACTCCGGAAGTTGCGGGACTTTGATTTCGGTCGTCATGGGCTCTTTCTCATCGGGGCTGCGGGCGTCTTGCGTCCGCGGGCGTGCGTCAGGCGCGGGGTCTTACGCGCCGAATTCTCAGTGGTCGTGGCATGCAGGGCCGCCTCGACCAGCGCCTGCTGCTCGCGCTCGTGCACCTTGGCGATGCCGGTAGCGGGCGCGGCGGCCGGCGCACGGCCGGCGTAGAGCACCTCGGCGTTCTTCTCCAGCGGCTCCTCGAGGCGGTGGCGGATCTGGTACCAGGCGCCCTGATTCTGCGGTTCCTCCTGACACCACACCACGTCGCGCAG
>JAPTUI010000298.1 GCA_028067895.1 Pseudomonadota bacterium
CGCCGGGAGCGGCCATACGCGTTCGTGCTGCGCGCGCCGTTGCCAGACCAGCACCGCGATCAGCGCGAGCGTACCGTAGCAGGCCGCCGCAAACAGGCACCCCATTCCAACATAGGTCATCAGCGCAATGCTCTGGGGCATAGGCATCTCGGTGGCCGGTCTGCTATTGAAGTCCCCCGCGGTACTGGCAGCGCACGCCGCGGTGACACTCTCGTCCCAAGACGATCGTGTGCCTGCCCAACTAAACCTCATTCTGGCAGTTTACGTTGCGGACAGCAACGGACCGGAACGGCCATGCGAGCGGTTCAACACCGAATCGGCGCGCATACGCGTCCCTGCGGTGCCGACATAGCGGATTGATTACATTCGATATTCTTCCGACTCTCCGCCGCGCCCTCCCCTGCCGGCGATCTTCGAATGCACCCATGGCTCCTTACGGCGGGGATCGACTCGCGAATGTTCCGCTGGATGAAGGCGCTGGCCGCCCCTGCAGGCGATCTCTTTGCGCTGGCGGTTCCTTTCCCGGACGGCCCGCTGCGCCTTCGTGAGCAGCGCCCGCGACGGCGTGCCGCTCCGACGCGGCGCAGCGTGCGCTCGATCGCGCAGCTCATGACCAGCAGTCCTTGCGACGACGCGAGTGTCCTCGTCGGCGTACCAGACTGGGGCGCGGTGTGCCCGACACCGGCGCGCCGGAACCGCGCTCTATCCATAATGCCCCATCATGAATCTGCTGTTGCGCCGGGGCACGCCGGTCCATCACGCCCTCGGCAAAAGCTCAAGGACAAACTCACGCTCGTCCGGCGCCTCGACAGCATCCATGCTGGCCCACAAGAGAGGCCCGGCCATCGGTCCATCGGCCTTGCACACAAGCCGGCCCAGCCGACGTTCCGCTGCGGATACTTGCCGAACGAGGTTGACAATACGTGCGTACCGCACAACCTTCGGTGCCTTTCGAGGAAAGTTCGTATGGCAGGTATCGAGGCCGTCTGCGACCTTTGCCACCGGAGTGGCCTCAGCCGTGGCCGCATGAGCGGCAGGCCGTTTGAGGCTGACCGATGCTTGCGGGAAACGGCGCACAGATAGTGCCCGTGCAGAGACTCCATGTATCATAATATTCTGGTTCCTATCGACGGCACCGACATCGGCGAGCTCGGACTGCGCGAAGCAATCGCACTAGCGCGCGGTTCGGACTCCAGAATCCGGCTGATTCACGTCATCGACAAAGTGCCGGTATACGCTCCACGCTCCGCGCCCGAGGCGACTCGGGAGTCACGTTCGAATATCCGCAGCGACGGCGAGATGATCATCCATGAGGCCAAGACCGCGGTGCGCTCAGCCGGCATCGATGTCGATGAACGCCTGATCGAGGCGATCGGCGCGCGCATCGGACCGCTCGTGATCTCTGCGGCTGCTGACTGGCCCGCACATCTCATCGTCTGCGGCACCCATGGGCGTCGCGGCCTGGCCCGCATGCTGCTCGGCAGCGATGCCGAATACATCGTCCGCCATAGTTCCGTTGCCGTGCTGATCGTGCGCAGTCCGCCTGCCTGATGCGGTCCGTCAGTTCCCATCACTGAGTAAAGCGCGACACATGGGTGGCGCGCACCGACTCACGGAACACGCCACGGACCAGTTCGAGCTTGCCCGAGCGAGATCCCTGCGGGGGCGCTATCCCCGGGTGATTCTCGCGGCTTCGGCGCGACGGTGTGGCAGTGCCACAGCAAGCCCCGCGTCCGCCGGTCCAAAAGTCCGTCCTGCCGAGGCAGCTCGAGTTCCCACCCGTGCGACCGCCTTCGGCAATATCAAGGCTCACGGACTGTCCCGGCGCACGAGGCTCCCGGATCCGGCTGCAACATACGACCGCCTCGTCGCCATCGAGCGACCCGAGATCGAGCACGAACGGCCTTCTCCCAGCGGATCTGCTCCCCTCCCGCGCAGGACGGATCGTCGAACTCGTCGAGGACGGCGGCACAATGGCATAGACCACACGTGCCGCCATCCGTGCCGCCGGCACCGCCAGAGCCGACTCCAGCACCGCACTCCCGAAAGTCGCCTCTCCCAAGGCCCCAGTTTCATCCCATCAGCCGTGGACACCGTCATCACTGTACAGACACCTGCAATGCCGTTTGCAAGACACGGCCGCAACACGCTGACACTTTCCACGTTAGCGCACCGACCGCATCCGGCGTCTCTGCGACGATCAGAAACTCGCGCCTGCTGCTCATGCCGAGGACCCTCCTCGATCGACTTGCACGTGCGCCACTCAGGCTCTGACGACGCCCTCGTCCAAAGTTTACGCAGTGCGCACGCGCGCATGACACGCCCCAGAGAGGTCCTCGGCGACCCCCGCCAGGTACGAGCCACCCTGACGGCGACAGCCCCGTGCTCGCGCTCGACAGCACCCGACTGTTGCTAATCACTCGTGAGCATCCCACAGTTTTCCCGGCGCTCCCGTTGCGAAACTGACGCGCATATGACCTTCGCCGGCAGCGAGCGCATATCAGGAAACGCCGTAGCGCTGATCGGCTGCGACCATCACTTCCTGCACATCGGGCCTCACCCAGATGTCCCACAGGCTCAGCAGGATCATTGTCACCACGCTCAAGACGAACGTCCCGCCGCCCAGGATCACCAGGTAGACCCATTCGTAATCCAGCTTGGTCAGAAACCATCCGGAGACGTCCAACAGGAAGGCCACAAACGGCAACACGGCCAGAGTCGCCTTCCATCGCGTCGGGAAACTCGAATGCACGAATATGTACCCCACCACGAAAAACACGGTCGATAGACCCATCATGTGGATGTGCGCAAGCGACAACAGCGTCACATAGCCGACGCCGGGACCGTAATAGGTTG
>JAPTUI010000135.1 GCA_028067895.1 Pseudomonadota bacterium
GTGCTCGTGGTCGAGTGGCGCGACTACGCGTACCTGGTGCCCTTCGTCGAGGAGGCGAATTTCTATTTCCTGAAAACCATCATCCCGAGCCGCAAGGCGACGCGGGATTACCAGCGAAAGGAGAACGAGCCATGAAAAACCGAGCGACCACCCCGAAACGTAAAACCGCAAGCCGCAAGGAGGCCGCCGCCGAGGAGAAGCTCCTCGCGGAGTACGAGCGCGGCGAGCTGCGCTCGAGCGTACGAGGCCCCGAGGACCTGCGCCGCTTCCAGAGCGCCGCGCGCAGGACATTCGCCAAGAACCGGCGCCTCAACATCCGGCTCTCCTCGCCCGTGCTCGAGGGATTGCAGGCGCGCGCCGCGGCGGAAGGTCTGCCCTATCAGACGCTGATCGCGAGCGTGCTGCACAAGTTCGTGACCGGCCGGCTGATCGAAAGACCTCGAGCGATCGGTCATTCCGGCGGCAGCTCGGCCACGGGGTCGAGCGCGGCGACCCCGAGCGGGGCGTAATGTTTGAGGTTGCGGGTGAGGATCGTGAGCGAGTGGCAGCGTGCGATCGCGCCGATCGCCAGGTCCGCGAACCCGGCCGTGTGTCCGCGGCTGCGGGATCGATCGGCTAGTGCCCGCGGCGGCGCAGCAGTCCTTCGCCGGCATGATCCTCGAAGCGCTCGACATCGTCCACGTACTCGCGCAGCACGTCGAGCGACTTGTGACGCGATTGTGCGGCCATTTTGAAGATGCTGGCGCGATTGCGCGCGGCGGAAGTCAAAAAGCCCCTGCGCAGACTGTGGCCGGAGTAGGCCTCGGCGGCCTCGAGACCGGCTTGGGCGGCGCGGTGCTTGACGACGAGCGCGACGCTCTGGGCGGTGAGCCGCGCGCCGATGCGATCCCCGCGATGCAGCCGGCGCAGGAGCGGCCCGGTGGTGATGCCGGCGGCGACCTGCCAGTCGAGCACCGCCTGGACGGGACAGTAGGGCGAGTCGGGGACGCGCGGGACGGCCAGGGTGTCACCTTTTCCCTCCTGATCGGTCTTCGAGCGCGCGATCCGCACCTCGAGACCTTCCGGGCGCTCGGTGAGATCCTCGACATTGAGTGCGACGAGCTCGGAGCGTCGCAGGGCCGCGGCGTAGCCGAGGAGGAGCAGGGCGCGGTCGCGCAGCCCGCGCAGCGTCTGCGGATCATTGGCCTCGACCGCATCGACCATGCGTTGGATGTCCTCGTCCACGGCGGGCATTTTCTTCGCCGGGAGCCGGCCGAAGTCGCGGCGGATCCCGCGCAACACTTCAGTGACCTCGATCGCATCGTGGGGGGAGGGGAGCCGCGCCCCGAGGTGGATCAGGCGAATAGCGGCCAGGCGCCGACCGAGTGTTGAAGGGGCACGGCCGCGTCGGCCTTCGGCCGAGAGATATAGGGCGACAGTCTCGGGCGTGGCGGGGAGGGCGCTGAGCTTCATGTTGCGGCACCAGCGCTCGAAATCGCGCCAATCGGTTTCGTACGCGCGCCAGGTCGAGGGCGCGCGGCTCCCGCGAGCGTAGGCGGCGGCAGCCTCCCGGGCTTGCTCGAGCGAGAGGACCGGAACGGGTTCCCGCGCGGGCCGACGGACCAATCGCGTGCGGCGACTCTTCACGGATGGCCTCCAGGGCAAAATTCGCACGTCATTGCAGCCACTCCGGTCGCGCGCGAGGAGTACACCAGGACTCGCGGGGACGCATCAAGAGTCCGGATCGCATCCCAACCGGGAGCAGCGAGCACGGGTAGCACGCTGATCGTCGCGAGACGGGCTTGGCCCCGAATCGATGGGGGCTACGCCGCCAGGCGAGGAACTCGGCTGACGTCGACCCTGCGCGAGGCGTGCCACGCGTCGTAGGCGGCCTGCATGCGCAGCCACACTTCAGGGCCATCCCCGAAGGCCGCGCCGAGCCGGACCGCGACCTCGGCAGAGACCGGCTTACGCTCCCGCAGGATGTCATACAGGTGCTGGCGGGATATACCGAGCGCATCGGCGATTGCCGTCTTGGGCCGCTTCAGCGCCGGCAGGATGTCTTCGCGCAGCAGCGCACCGGGATGGGAGGGGCAGCGCTTCGGATTCCGTTTTGCAATGAATTCGGCCATAGCGGTTCTCCAGCTAGTGGTATTGCTCCAGGTCCACACGCAGCGCGTCTCCGCCTTCAAACTCGAAGGTCAGGCACCAGGGTCCATTGACGTGAACAGAGTACCGCTGGGGCTTGCCATGCAGAGGATGGAAATCAAAGCCAGGCACATCCAGCTGCTTCACCGCTGTGGCGGCATCCAATCTATCCAGCCTGCGCACGATGCGCTGGTGCAGCCTGCGGTCGATTTTCTGGCTGGATCCGCTGGACCACAGCGCGGCAAGTGCCTTGTTCCTGAAGCTCTTTAGCACCGAGACAGTGTAAGAGCATGGCAGACGAGTGTCAAGTACCAGCTTACACGCGCCGATTTCCGTTCGGCCACGCCTGGCCGTGTTCCCTGCCGGAAGATGGACTCGACCTGTCTGGATGCTGCACTGTGGCCGAGTGCCCGCGCATCTGCCCCAGTTTCCTGGATGGTGTGGGTTCTCGATCAGCGGCACAGAATAGCCGGTATTTTGACTACCGAGCATGGGTTCTCGATCGCTGGAATGCGCGTCGCTCAACGGCAGTGCCCCCGGAGCTGATCGGCCGCATCGCCCCTACGCGCACCGAGGGGATCAATCTGCGCGGGGTCTTCAGCTTTCCCATCGAGCAGCACGCCAAGCAGCCGCTCCCGTCACTCTCGGCGGCGAAATCAGGGCCTGCGGTAGCCTCATAGGGGTCACGAACGCGCCGCGAAATACGCCGTCCGCAACGAACAGAACACCTAATCCGATCAACTTCTTACAAATGATCATCGCAAAATTCCCGAGAAAAACGGCCTCTTCCTACCGGCACTTTTGGCACCAAAATCAAGGGGACCCCTCTATCGGGCCGCCAACTGGATCGAGGTCGGCTCGACTCTCGGCTACCGGCGCCGCCCGGGCGGCTATAGCGCCACGAGCGACTCGCCCAAGACCGTCTTGCTGCGCCCGCTTTGCCCGCAGGCCCGCGCCATATTGTCCTCAGCCGATCTGCCGGCCCCGTTCGCTCGAGGAGTGCCGAAGCTGATGCTCACCGCGGCCCAAATGCAGTCCTTGCCGCAGTTCTTCCGCCAGATCCCCGATCCACGCCGCGGCCAAGGCCGGCGCCATCCGCTGCACGGGTGCTCGCGCTCGCCGCAGCGGCCACGCTCTGCGGGGCGCGCGGCGAGCAGCACATGGCGAGTGGGCCGAGAATCTCTCCCGGAATGCCCGGCAAGCTTTCGGCTACTCAGGCGCGAGCCCTTCGGCACGATATCCTGCGCGCAGCAGGCTCTGTAGCGCTGCGCGCGTATCCTTCGCCGCGGCGGCTGGCTCCGGTCTCAAATACGGCAGGATCCAACTGAGGTTCAGCGTGCTGCTCTGCAACTCCTCGCGCCAGGTGCGTCCCGACTCCAGCAGCCGGTCCCGCGCCTCCAGCAGCTCGCGGAAGCGCTCCGGAAAATGCTGGGACGGATAGCGGCGCGCCAGACGCTCGAAAGCGCGTTGCACTGTATCCGCATCCGCCTGGGGCGATGCGGATAACCCCAGCGCGGCCAGTGCCTGCTCGCGGGTCGAGATCGTCACGATTCCATCCTTGTGGCTGAAGAGGCCACGGGCGGGCGAAAGTCCTCGAGCTGGGCACAAGCCTCATGTCGCACGGCAGTGGCGATGCCAATCCAGGGGGATGGATTGAGCAAATGATGTGTGACGATCTCCGCGCCCACGGCGGACCGCCGGCCGATCTCACGGGCACAGCTCACCCATTGCTGGGACTGACTCTCGTTGAGCGCGAGGCGGGCTCCCTGAACGGGCGCCATCATGCTCGCAAAGAACACCAGTTCGCTCTCGAGGGTAGCCCCCTCGCGCAGCTCGCGGGAAATGAAATTGGTTCGATCGAAGTACGGCAGAAGACTGCGCAGCTCGTCTTCATAGTCGTGGCGGCTCCTCGCCCGCCGCACCGCCTCCTGAGCGAGCTTCAGCAGGCATTGCTTGCGCTGCTCGCGGTCCAGCGGATCGAACAGCACCGCGCGCAAGCGTTCCGCGCTCTTGCTCCCGCCTGGGCCGTGTATCCATGCGAAAGCGTGACGGGCGAACAGCTCGGGATCGACATGAGCGCTCCCGACCTGCTCCTTCAGTGGCGCGAGCCCATCGCGCTGTCCGCGCGCGAGCGCCCCGGTCGCGACCAGGCAGGCGAGGCGAAAATCCCCGCGGTTCTCCTCGAAGAGGCTGCGCGTGGCCTCGAGCGCTGGGCCCTCGGCGTCGAGCGTATCGATCGTCTCGATATACAAATCAAGCAGCGCCGGCTGCAAAAGCTGCGGCAGCTCGCGATGCGCGGGAGGTACGCCATGAGCCAGCAATTGCCAGACTTGCCCGAACGCGGCGAGAAACGCCCGCACGGCGGTACCAGCGGGCTCGCCTTTCATGGACCTGGCGCGCCAGCACAGGATTTTCAGCCGCGAGATCTCGTAGCGCAGACGGATCTCGAAGCCGAGTTCCCGCACATCGAGAGACGAAAGGAGTTGAAGACACGCATCGGCGGCGTCGCGCGTGCGGAACGGCGTGGTTGCGAGCGCATTGCTCGAGCCGCCCTGGCGCGCGAGCCACACCGCCGCGCGCGCGAAACCGAGAACATGGCCGACCGCGGCGGGCTGACGGGCGATAAGCGTCCCAAGACCCGCCTGGGCATGACGCTCCAGCACCTCCTCCAGAAACGCGCGCCCGCACTCCCACCAGGCGGTATGCGAATTGGCGGCGGCATGGCGCTCGAAGACCGACTCGATCTCACCGAGAAGCTTCGCAACCTCGCGCGCTCGGGAGCTCTCGGTCGCATGCACCGATTTGACGGCAGCCAAGAGCAATTTTTTGTATGCGCTTTTGACGCCACCGCGGCCGCGGTGCTGTTGAATCTCCTGCGCGACGGCATCCACGGCGCTCTTGCGCTCGCGGGCGGAATCGTCGAGGCATGCACGCAGCCTTCCGTATGCGAGCGTGGCGCGATGGGCACAGCTTTGCCCTCGCACGGCGGCGAGCGCGGCGAGCGGATCGGGCTCGAGCGTCAGGGCCAAGGCCCACAAGCGCTCGAATGCCTCAAGCGCCCCATGGGACTCGAACGTGCGGCGCAGCGGAGCAAGCTCGCTCGCGGTCAACGACCACGGCGCATCGCGATGGAAGAAGTCGCTGAGCTCAAACGGCAGCCGCTCCCATGCCCCGCCGGCGCGCGCCATGGACTCGGCCAAGTCCTTGCGGCCCAGAGTATCGACGGGCGGGCCGCCGGCCAGCAAAGTGCAGCAGACTTCAATGCCAACGTTCGTATCGATCGCGGCCGCAAAAGACCGCAGCGACCCGAAGAAGTTTTCCTCGCCATCGAGTGGAGCGAGGGAAGAGCGGCGGGCGGCGCGCTTCTGGCGCTTCTTCTGCAGGCGCTTCTTCTGCAGGCGCCTCTGCCGCTCGCGCTGGTTGCCGCCCATCGGAATCAGGCCTGCGGCTGCGCGCCGTCGAGCCAGGCGTAGAGCCGCTCTTCCACCTCGTCGAGGTCCGCATCGCGCCCCTGTGCCAAGAGCGCCCGATAGCTCTCGAGATCCGCGCGGATGGAATCGTGCTCGCCGGCCGCCACGTCTGCGAGCCGGCGCTCGACCTGCTCGATGAGAAAGTTGGTCAGCTGGGACGTCTGCGCCATCGCGCCGGTCTGCGCGAAACCATCCTCGGCCTCATCCGGATTCTCCTCCCAGTCGTCCGGCTCGGCAGCCGTACTCGCCTCACTGAGGCGCGACAAAGCCTCGAGTTCGGAATTGGCTTGCGCGGAGCGACCCAGATCGAGCGTATGAGACTTCAAGAGCTTCGTGCCGCCCTGATCGCTGATGAAGACGCGCACCATGCCGTTGCGGTCGTATTCGAAGCCGATACCGATCGGGGCTTGATATGGTTTGGGATCGAAGCTCGCGCGAAAGACCCCGACCAGCGTGTTCTCGCGCGTGTTCTTCGATTCCCCCTGCAGCACCACCACCTCCACCACGCTCTGTCCATCGGCGGCGGTGTAGAACTCCTCGACAAATTTGGCCGGCAGGCGGGAATTCTTGCGGATGATGGGGGCGAAGGTGCGCGGATAGGCAATGCCATCGGCGGCGAAGTCACCGTGATCCTCTGCTCCAAGCGCGGCGACACCGAGCGCGTGCGGGGCAATGTCCACCACGATCTGCGAGGCGCTCAGGGCATGATCGAGCGCCGATTGCAGGGCTGCACCGAGCGCTACAGACAGATCCACATCGACATAGGCATCCGGCTCGATGCCGAATTCGCGCGCTATGCGCTCGCGGATCGAAGGGATGCGCGTGGACCCGCCCACCAGGAGAATACGGCTCAGCTGCGCGGGGGTGACATGTGCTTCCTCCAGTGCCTGGCGAGCCTTGGCGACGGTCGAATCCACGTAGTCCTGGATCATGTGCTCGAATTGGTGGCGGGTCAGGGTCTCGCTCAGCTCCCATTTTTTTCCCGCACTCTCGATGAACGCCCGGACGGGCGTCTCGATCTCGGTGGAGAGGCGGATTTTGACCTGCTCGGCCAGATGTCGTAGCTGCGCCAGCGCCAGGCGATCCTGGACCACATCCACATTGTGCCGGTCGCGCAGGCGGTCGACGCAATGCAGCGCGATGCGGTGATCGAAATCGTCGCCGCCCAGATAGGTATTGCCGCACGAGGCGAGCACCTCCTTGTAATTGCCCGCGACCTCGAGGATCGAGACGTCGAAGGTGCCGCCGCCCAGGTCGTACACCATCCACCGTTCGCCGGCCGCACTGGGTGCGGCGGCCGCCCAGCTCGCACCCGTGTGGCCGAAGGCCAACCCTGCGGCCGTGGGCTCGTTGAGGATGCGGGAAACCTTGAGGCCCGCGAGCTCGCCGGCGAGGAGCGTGGCGCGCCGCTGCGGCTCGCCGAACCAGGCGGGCACGGTGATGACCGCTTCGGTCACCGCCTCGCCGGTCTGCATCTGCGCCTGGTTTTTCAGATATTCGAGAATGCGTGCAGAGACCTCGATGGCCGTGAAGGCCTGCTCTCCCAGACGTACGCGATAACCCTCTTCGCCCATGTGACGCTTAATCGACCGCACTGCGTGATCGGGCGCGATGACCGCATGATTGCTGGCGCGACGGCCGATGAGAAATTCCTCGCCGTTCCAGGCGAGCACCGAAGGCACGGTCGGCGCCTCATCGATCGAGATGACTTCGACGCCATTCGCATCGGCGCGTGCGATGCAGCTATTGGTCGTGCCGAGATCGATTCCCCACGCGGCGCTTGTCATAAGGGTCTTTACCTGTTTGTCGACGATGGGTCTGCAAAGAATCGGGCTGCCTTCATCCGCCGGATGCCGCGGCAATCACCACGCCGGGGCGCAACAAAGTGCCGTCGGCGCGACGGTAGCCCTGCTCCAAGACACGGTGAATGGCCGCCTTGGTTTGCCCGTTCGCGCCTACCAGGCCGAGAAACTCAGCGACACGGATGTCGGCTCCCTCGGCTTTCGCGCCGATGCGGGCGATGGGTTGCCAGCGCGCGGCCGTCAAGAGCTCTTGTCTCACGATTTCAATCGCAGAGCGCGCGGCATCCGGTAGATCGGGCGCCTCCCCGGCGTGCTCGAGGCGGTCGAGCAGGCCCAGCAGCTCGACCTCATCCAGCATAAGCGCCGGCTGGCGCGCCGATGGAGCCGTCTCGAGGAAGGCTTGCCGAAGGTCATCCAGTCGGCCCGAAACAGCCTGAAGGATCTCCCCGCTCCGATCCGAGGCGATACTCAGGCGGCGCAAGCCGCGCTGGATTTTCTGCAATTCCTCGGCGAGATCGCGGACGCCGACGTCGGTCTCTGCGGGCGATAGAGGCAGAAACCGCGACCGCAAGCGCTGAAAGACAGACATTCGTGCAGGCTCCCCGCTGAAAGCGGGTGATTGTAGCGAATGTGCCGCGGCCTTTTCACCCGTGTCGCATGGGGCCAGGGTGAATCAGCGCAGTGGCCAAGCGGCTGAGCGATAACGGCGACACTCCCCGGACTGAACTTCCCCGCCGCGCTGCCGTATAAGGGGGCAGCAGCATTTGAGGGCATGGGCGGGGTGTGAGTGCTCAAACAGATCCAGGTGCGGCGGGTACTGCCCGAGGAGAGCGGACGCTACCGAGAGCTGATGCAGGCGCACCATGACCTCGGGGCACTGCCGAAGATTGGCGAGACGCTGTGGTACGTGGCGACGTGGGGCCAGGAGTGGGTGGCGCTGCTGAGCTTCTCGGCCGCCGCATTGAAGATTTCCGCCCGGGAGCGCTGGATTGGCTGGAGCGCTCGGCAGCAGTACGCGCGCTTGCACCTGCTGGCGAACAACTCCCGATATTGCGTTTTGCCCGACTGGCACCGTCCGAATGTCGCCTCGCGCATTCTCGCTCTGTGCGAGCGGCGCCTCAGCGCCGATTGGCTCGAGACGTTCGGGCATCCGATTGTTTTGCTCGAGACCTTCGTCGATCCGCGCCGCCACCGTGGCACGCTCTATCGGGCCGCCAACTGGATCGAGGTCGGCGCCACCCGGGCGGCTATAGCGCCACGAGCGACTCGCCCAAGACCGTCTTGCTGCGCCCGCTTTGCCCGCAGGCCCGCGCCATATTGTCGGCAGCCGATCTGCCGGCCCCGTATGCCAAAGGAGTGCCGAAGCTGATGCTCACCGCGAATCGCGGTAGGGACGCCCATTGCTGGGCGCCCCCCGCACAAAGCCGAGCGGGCCCGATTTAGGCACTCGGCTTCCACCTCGGGTGAGTGACACAGAAGCGATCGTCGGGCCAGGGATGAAGGATGCGCGGGCGCGGCAGAAAATCCGCCGCGATGCGGCTGAAACGTGACCACGTCATGCGATGGCGCTGGCTGCGCCGCCGCAGCGCGCAACCAGAGCCGCTTCACATGATGGAGAAACGCACTCAGACTGGAGAAGTTGGTGGGCACTGCATGGTAAGCGAAATAGCCGCGAACCACCTGCTGTGCTCCGCAATTATTCCGTGAGTGGGCTTCTCGGGCAATTATGGCGCCGATGCGCTCCTCGTGTGGCATGATCCCGTCATGCGCACAGGCCTCGCCACCCTATTCGCCCTGATTTGTGGCTCTCTGGTGTGGCTGCGACTGACACTGCGCTCGACTCGTACGATTCAAGCAGAGAATCTTTTCCTTCGTCGACAGCTGTCTCTGTATATCGAACGGGGCATCAAGCCGCGGCGCATCGATTCGGTCACCCGAGTCCGACTGACCCTGCTGTCGAAACTCTTCGATTGGCGAGACGCCTTGGGCGTCGTGCGCCCGGAGACTCTGCTCGGCTGGCATCGCAGCGCCTGGAAGCTGCTGTGGCGAGTGCAGTCCCGTCCCGGCCGCCCAGGGATTCCTCCTCAGCTGCAAGGAGTAATCCCGCGGATGGCCACGGAGAACCCTCTCTGGGGCGAGGAGCGGATCGCGAATGAGCTTCTTCTGAAGCTCGGCATCCGCCGGGCCGTTCGCGAGGGGATCTACGCTGGTCCACCTTCCTGCGTCTGCACGCTCAGGGCTTCTTGGCCTGTGACTTCTGCCTCGCCATCACAGCGAGTTTCCGCTTGCTCTACGTATTCGTCGTGATCGAGCATCGGACCGGTCGGTTGATCCACTGCAACGTCACGGCACATCCCACCGCTGCACGAGGTCGTCGGCATCGATCATCGGCACTGCCCCAAGATGAACGCCCTCTGCGAGCGGGGCATCGCAACTCTACGCAGGGAGTGCCTCGACTGGGTCGTGCCGTTCTCCGAGACCGATCTGCGCAGACTGCTGAAAGACTGGGTCCAGCATTACAATCGCGGCCGCCCACACATGGCCCTGGGACCGGGCATTCCCGATCCTCCGTCCATTACCCTCCACAAATCCCAGTCACGGCACCGCCGCGGAGAGTCCTACACCGTACGAGCGGACTCCAACCTCGGCGGCCTCCATCACGAGTACCACTTCGTTGCCGCTTGATCGCTTTTTTGCGGAGCACAGGAAGCCAGCTCAGGAAACAGCACTGCCTCTCGGCTTCAAGTCTCCGGTCCCTGAGCGATATGATCGCATGTGAGGAAACACAGTAACATCGTGGGAGATTCAAAATGGCTCTCATTAAATGCCCAGCTTGTGGCTCCGATGTCTCCTCTGACGCGCCTGCATGCCCCAAGTGCGGCCATCCGATTGCTTCCGCCAATAAAAGCTCCAAAAAACTCTCTGGCGGCTGGCGGTTGGTAATTATTGTGGCGATCATATCGATATTCGGTTTCCTTATCCCCGAGTACGGAAAGAGCGGCTCCAGCGACAATTCGCGCGGCAACCACAGCGGTAGCGCGAGTTTCAGCTACGGCGAGTCGGTCTTGTACCGCTTTCGAGGCGGCACTGACGGGGATGAACCCTCTAGTCTGATCATGGACGGGGCCGGTAATCTCTACGGAACGACCTATAGCGGTGGTAGAAGCAGTTGCCCCAATGGCTGCGGCGTCGTGTTCAAACTAGCGCCCGACGGTAGCGGCGGCTACACCGAGTCGGTCTTGTACCGCTTTAGAGGCGGCAGTGACGGGGACAACCCCTCTAGCAGACTAATCATGGACGGGGCTGGCAATCTCTACGGTACGGCGCGTGGCGGTGGCATCCGTAACTGCTACCATCGCTCCACGTGCGGCGTGGTGTTCAAATTAGCGCCTGACGGTAGCGGCAGCTACACCGAGTCAATCTTGTACCGGTTCCGAGGCGGTAGTGACGTGGCTACCCCCTTTGGCAGGCTAATCATGGACGGGGCCGGCAATCTCTACGGAACGACGAGTGGCGGCAAGGGAAGCAAGTGCCACGATAGCTGCGGCGTCGTGTTCAAATTGGCACCCGACGCTAGCGGCGGCTACACCGAGTCGGTCTTGTACCGCTTTAGAGGCGGCAGTCACGGGGATTACCCCTCTGGCAGTCTCATCATGGACGAGGCTGGCAATCTCTACGGTACGACGGATAATGGCGGTAGAAGCAGTTGCCCCAATGGCTGCGGCGTCGTGTTCAAATTGGCACCCGACGCTAGCGGCGGCTACACCGAGTCAATCTTGTACCGGTTCCGAGGCGGCACTGACGGGGATGACCCCTCTAGTCTGATCATGGACAGTTCAGGCAATCTCTACGGAACCACGAATAGCGGCGGAAGAAGGAGTTGCGACAATGGCTGCGGCGTGGTGTTCAAATTAGCGCCCGACGGCAACGGCGGCTACACCGAGTCAATCTTGTATCGGTTCCGAGGCGGCACTGACGGGGATGGTCCCTTTGGCAGTCTCATCATGGACGGGGCTGGCAATCTCTACGGTGCGACGTTTTTGGGCGGTACCAATGGCAGCAGGCGAGAACGCTATTATGTCGGCGACGGAGTCGTGTTCAAATTAGCGCCCGACGGTAGCGGCCGCTACACCGAGTCGGTCTTGTACCGCTTTCGAGGCGGTAGTGACGGGGACAACCCCATTGGCGGTCTCATCATGGACAGTTCAGGCAATCTCTACGGCACGGCGGGTCGAGGTGGCATCCACACATGCGACCATCGCGGCTGCGGCATCGTGTATGAAATACGCAGGCATCGAGAAAGTTCAGCGTCTCCGGGGCCCGTCCACAACTGAGATCGTGAGGGTTTGGATGCGGCTCTTTTGTGCCCTCTGCAGGCCGCTACGCCGGGTGAACTCCATGCCGTGGTCGATCGGATCGGTGTAGCGCGGCGCTCCGCATAATGCAGGCTATGCCGCTGGTATCTCAAGGCGCCGATGCGGGGTCCCGATCGAGGCGTAATCGATGTAGCGATCCGTCGCATTCACCATCCGCAGCAACATCCGATGAAATAGATTCTTTAGGAGCATCATATCTCGTATCGCGGGAACCTCCTGGCCTTCCGGTATCGGCACGCCATGAGCAGATTTGTTCCGGCGCGACCAAGCCGCGGCTTCTTCGGATCCAAATTCAATGCCGATTTCCTTAAGAACGGCCTTCAGCACATCTTGCTGAGGGACTTGGTTCACTCGGCCAAAGTTCCTTTCGAGGCCTTCTTTCTTTGTTGCGGTAAGCTCAGACTCGGTGAGCAGCTGGGTAAATCGATCCCGCAAACCTTTCCACTCCTCAGCCTCTAGGATGTTTCGCGCGATCGTTGAGTGCTGTTTTAGGTACGCTGCGGTGAGCGCCTCAATGGCCGCACCGAATTGCCCCGGGGCGGTGTGGATCGTGGCCGCGCAGGCGTGCCAATATGTCCAACTGAGATTTCCGAGATCGAAACGCTCGTAAGCAGAAACCAGTGCGCTAATCATCCGATTGAGCGGCGCGCGTTCAATGTGAAATTGGATCGGCGCAGTGCTGAGCGGAGCTGGGGGCCGGGCCCCCAACTTGAACGCCATTCCGCCTAGACTGTATCCACTACACGCATGTGCGCCAACGATTTGCCAATTATCAGTGTACGTAGTGCATCCGAGTTCAACGAGATACGCGCCTAGCGCAAATGAAATTGCGACGCGTATCTTTCGTCGAGTCATCTCATCTGGCGTTCCTCGATACAGTATGCAGCCGGGCCTGTCTGAGCCGTCTGTAACATTGCGGTCAAGGCCGAGGACATAAAGTACTTGGCCGTCTATGGTTAGGCGCGCTGCAGCTCGTGAGAAACCTTCGCGGCTGTTCGAATCGTGGACAGTGACGCCTTCCTCATCGTTTGCGATGATTCGTCTTACAGTTGTCTCCACGACTGTGGTGATCGAGTCGGGCCAAATGAACGGGTAACTGTGCACATTTCTCAACCATTCGATGGTATAGACACCGTGGGCAGCTTCGCCCATATTCACCCGAAGCCCGTGTACACTGGATGTCTCTTGGAGTGTTCCCCTGCCGCTTTCCTCGTAATGCTGGCGTACCCCCAATCGCTCCACCCCAACAAGGGTGGCGTCGACTCCGTTGATCGCTGTGAGTTTGACCTCTTGGGTTCCAATCCAGATGGCGCCCGACGGACGTACGGGGGCCTTCGACTTTGCGTTTCCCGGCGCCTCCGTTTCCAGTATCAGAGCGAGGTCTTCGTTGCGGCGAATCGTGAAGCGGGAGACCGGCGCGTGCAGTGGGCCGACATCTGAAATTCGGAAGATCCCGCTGTTGATGAGATCAAGCGCTTCTTCCGTCCAGACTTTGATTTTATCCTGGTCCACGCAGGCTGCTCCGCTGCCGAGAATGCCTTACTCAGCCGAATGAAGGCTGTCATTTGAAGGGGCTCCCGGAGAGTAACACGAGCCGCACGCTACGACTTTGAACCAGCCTGAGCACGCTCCGTACCGGCCGGGGCGGGGCCGAGCAAATTCGCCACCTTCGACTGTCCCACCGCCCCGGGCTGGTAGTACTTGAGTGTAGTGGCCACATTCTTGTGGCCCGTGAGCTGCATGACCTCTCCCAGCGGCACCTGCTGATTGCCAGCCTCGGTAACGAACCCCGAACGCAGTGAGTGCGCGCCGAAAACGCCATCGAGGCGTGCGATCTTCGCGCGCTGTTTGACCATGCGATAGATCGCCTGGGCGCTCAAGGGCTCGGTCGCTTTGCCGTGAACCACCCGGCGGAAAATCGGGCCGTCGCGCACCCCAGAGGCGTTGAGCCAGGCAGTGAGCGCCTCCGCCGCGATTCCCATGATCGGCTTCCCCGGTTCTGAGGTCGCGCCACGACCGCTCTGGTCGGTCTTTGAGTGCGCCAGGCGGTAGACGTAGCCCGCCTCGCCGACGCGCTCGAGGTGCTCCATGCGCGCATTGGCCACTTCCGATCGCCGCCGCCCGCCGGACGCCCATGCAAAGGTGAGGATCGCCCGATCGCGCATACCGCGCAGATCCTCTTTGCATGTCGCGAGTAGCCGCTCGAGCGGGGAGCGGGTGAGGGCGGCCATCCGACGCTGGGGCACTTGCCTCAGCGCGTAGCCGCGGCGGACACGGCGCAGAAATTCCCGCACACCGGAGTCCTCGAAGGGGTTCTTCGCTTTCTTCATCGCGTGGGCTTTGGAGAGCACCGAGAGGCGGTGCAGCACAGTGGCGAGCGAGAGCGGGCCGCGCTTGTGCTTGTAGCCACCTGCAATGAGCGCCGCATCGATCGCCGGCGGCAGGTCGTGCACGAGCTCGATGGGCCGCGTGCTGTGTGCGCTGCGCTCGGCAGCGCGCTCGAGGTGGTCGACCACGAATTGCATCACCACCGCGGGGGCGATCGGAAGCGTGAACGTCTGCCAGTAGCGCAGCCGATACCAAGCCGCCCAGTACTTGAGCGCGCTCTGGTACGAGCGACGGGTATTGACCGACTCGCCCTGGCGCAGAAACGCGCGAACGGCCGATTCGGTCTCGGCTGAGAGCCTCGAGGGGTCGAGCGCCGGGACGCTCGTGTGCAGGCGCAACGGCGCCGGCCCGGGCAGTGCGGTCGTTTTTCGAGGCGGCGCCCGCCGGCGCGGGAGTTGTGCCTTTGATTTCATAGTGCGAATATACTACATATTCATGTCCACTAGGACGATAACTACCACTTATCGTACGTTGTTGCGAAAGCTAGGGCAGGGTGGTTTTGAGCGTCCTTGGACAAGAGTGATACCGGGAGCACGCCGATGATCATCGCGATCACAGACCGCGCCGGCGGGAGCCGCGCCATTGGGGACATCCAGCCGTGCGGGCGTCCATTTGCCCACCCAGGGCTAGGGTTCACGTGGCTGAAGTTTCCAATGGCCGTGCAGCTCGAGCCGCTGGATAAGCCGCCGGCCTATCTCACCGCGTTCCTGGCTGAAATAGCCGTCACCGTTCCGGGACAGACCCCCGTGTCGCTCGGACGTGCCCAGCCGAATATCAGCCTGGCCCTACGAACCATTGAGCAGCCACTGAGACAGCCCTTCGAGATGTGGCTACACCTCTCCGGTGAGCAGATCGAGGCACTCGAGCGGCGACGCGAGGGCCAGCGACTCGAGTTCCACGTCAACCTGAGCCTGCAGATTCACTACGACGGCGCCATCCACTGGGTCCGAGATGACGTCCGGTTTCACGTGAACGAAAGCGATTGGGCGGAGATCCTGCGCCAGATCGGATATCTCGATCGGCTCATCGTTGCCGTGGATCTCCCACTCGAGGCCCCCGAGCAGATCCGCAGCGCCGTGCAACACATGCGCGCTGCGCATCAGCACCTCATTGCCGGGCGGTATACTGACGCTGTCGGCGTGTGCCGCCGGGCGATGGAGAGCCTGCACTCCTTCGCGGATGACGCCACGGCAAAGGCCATCAGGGACGCCTTTGCCACGTCAATCGAGACCCGTAAGAAGATGACCCCAGGGCAACGCGCCGAACTCGTGCGCATGGCGGTGCACCACTTCTCACACCCCGCGCACCACGAAGAGCCCGGCAAGCCCGCGGAGGTCTACAGCCGTCAGGGCGCCTTGTTCGTCCTCAGCGCGGCCTCCGGCGTCGTCTGGGAGGCCCTCGGCCGTCACCGTGAGGCGCCTGCCGGACCCGGTAGCCCGCAGGGGGCAAGCACATCATGAGCACCCCCTCCGCAGGCGCGTCGGCCACGGAATCGCCCGCGGCGCGACGATCCGCACCCCTCACGCGCGAAGCAGTGTTTGCAGCCGCTTGGGCGCTCACTAAGGCGGGTAGCCGACCGACGATCGAGCGCATTCGGTTGTACCTCGGTAACGGTACGCCCCGCGGATCCCCAAACACCGTGAACACCTACCTCACGCAATGGTGGGAAGAACTCGCGGTGCGTGTCGCCGGGGAATCGGTCGAAGCTATCCACGGGCTGCCGCCGAGCGTTTCGGGAACCCTCGAGACGCTCTGGAATCAGGCGCTCGTCGCCGCCAGGGAGAAATGGCTCGATGAGCTCGCCGATCGAGAACGGACCATCGTCGAGCGTGCCAGGACGCTCGAGGAACAGACCAGGGAACTCACCGCGCGCGAGCAAGCTCTCGCCGCTCGGGCCAGTGCTCTCGAGGCGGCCCTCGCGCTCGCACGCGAGCAGCTCACCGCGGCGAACCAACGCGCCGAAACCCTCGAGGACACTGAAGTACGCCGAACCGGAGAAATTGCGGCCCTGCAGGAGCACTGCCGCTCGAGCGACGCCGAGATCCGTGACCTGCAGAGGCAGTTCGAGGCCGAGCGCACCGAGCTTGCGCGTCGCTTCAACGCCGAACGGGCCGATCTCGCGAGTCGGTCAGATGCCGCCGCGGCGAGGCTGCTCCGTGCATTGGATCAAGCCCGCGAGCTCGCCCGGGAGCGCGCTCAAGAAGCGAAGCGCGCCACCGCCGAGGCCAGAGCCGCGATCCAGCACCGCGACCGCCTGCAGCGTGAGCTCGCGAAGGAGAGAGCGAAGCGCCCCGCCCGGCCGGCGAGACGGCGCGCGGTGCGGTAGGCACACACCTGGGGCCAGAACTCCGAATGGAACACGAGGCAGGAGTCGAACCTGCGTGGGCTGCGTTCAGAGCGCAGCTGGGATACCGACAACCCACACCTGAGCAATCTGGCAGGCCGCCATGGACTCGAACCATGCAAGGCCGGTTTTGGAGACCAGCCACCGCCCTGC
>JAPTUI010000274.1 GCA_028067895.1 Pseudomonadota bacterium
TAAAAAACGGCAGTCCGCCGCGCAGCGCCCCGGCGCGCGGCACAACGCCTCGCGCCCGGGCCGGGATGGGGGGCCCGCTCACCGGAGGCACCTGTGCCGATCCGCCGTGCACCGCTACGCTCTGTCAGCTCACGCATGTGATAGAGCGCTGAGCGTACACCCCGGATCGGACTCCAGAGTCAATCGCGCGCGCGGGACACCTGATGGCGGGCGCTTCAGCGCCCGCCATCACCGCCAAGATTCCGCTTCACGCCGCACCGTGGCGTGACGCGGGCGAGCGGATCGCGACGCGACCGGGGATCAGTAAAAACTCATCAGCTGTGAGCGTTCGCGCTCGAGTTGCCCCGCATGCGCCCGCACCCGGAGCAGGTCGCGTCGGGCCACCAGACCCACCAGGACACCCGAGGTCCGCTCGACGATCGGCACGCGGCCGACATCGGCCGCAATCATGCGGTCTGCCAATTCTCCCACCCGATCATCCGGGTGCCCGACGAACACCTCCGGTGTGCCCAGCCGCTCGCCCAGCGTTTCCTCGTCCTGCCAGCCCTCCCGGGACCAGCGCAGCACCTCGGAGCGCGACACCATTCCAACGACGCGCCCGGCATCATCGACGACCGGATAGCTCCTGTGCCGCTTGACGCCGGGTTCGGCCTCAAAAAAGGCCAGCGTGTCACGCATCGACAAGCTCGCCACCAGCGTGTGCACCGGATGCGCCATGATGTCCCGGACGCGCATCACCTCGAAGGGATCCACGGTGTATTCGTACGTCAGATGCCGTCCCCGGCGCGCCAGACGTTCAGTGAGGATGGAGCGGCGCATCAGCAACACCGTGACCGCAAAGGATGCCGCGCACGCGACGATCACCGCGGGCATGACCCGTAAATCGCCGGTGAGCTCGACGGCGAACACCGTGGCGGTGAGCGGACAGCGCAGGGTCCCACCCAGCACGGCCGCCATGGCGATGAGCGCCCAGAACCCCGAGCCACCGAACGGCAACACGTGCGCCTCGAGCACCCCGACGGCCCCGCCCATCATCAAGAGTGGCGCGAGCGTCCCACCGGAGGTTCCCGAAGCGAGCGCGACGACCCAGATGATCGATTTCACGACGAGCAGTGCAAGCGCGGCATGCATCAGCACGTTGCCGCTGATCAGCGCCTGGATGTTGTCGTAGCCGACGCCGAGCGCGGCCGGATCAAACAGCCCGCCGATGCCGACGACGATGCCCCCGAGCGCCGGCCACCACATCCAGTGCATGGGCAGCTTCTCGTACAGCTCCTCGACCCAGTAGAGCGCCCCCGTCGTGAGCGCAGACTGCAGTCCGGCGATCACCCCAACCAGCGCGCAGACCGCCAGGCCCCACCACGGCATGAGCGGCGCACCGGTGTGTGCGAAGAGCGGCCATGCGCCCACCAGCCAGGGCCGCCAGGCGATCGCCACGACGGCCGAGATGACCACCGGCACGAAGCTGCGCGGTTTCCACTCGAACAGCATGATCTCGATCGCCAGCAGTACCGCCGCCACGGGTGTGCCGAAGATGGCCGTCATGCCGGCGGCGGCGCCTGCGGCGAGCAACGTCTTGCGTTCCGCGGCGCTCAGCTTGAAGAACTGGGCGAACAGCGAGCCGAGCGCCCCGCCGGTCATGATGATCGGCCCCTCGGCGCCGAACGGACCGCCGGTTCCAATGGCAATGGCCGAAGACAGCGGCTTCCACAGCGCGACCTTCGGCTGAATACGGCTCTGACCGATGAGGATCGCCTCGAGTGCCTCGGGAATGCCATGCCCGCGAATCTTGTCCGAGCCGTAGCGTGCGATCAGCCCGACGATCAACCCGCCGAGGACCGGGATCAGGATCGAGCTCGGCGCCAGATGCGCGTGGCTCAGGTACGAGGTATGCGTCGAGAGGACGTGGTAGTAGGCGAGATTCGTCACCAGTGCGATCAGCTTCAGCAGCACCCACGCGGCAAACGCACCGAAGGTTCCGGTGACGAGCGCCATGGCGCAGAGGACCCACAGGCGCCGGTCGGCGGTGAAGTCACGCAGCGTGTCGTTCGAGCCGTGACTGGAGGCAGAAGACTTCATGAGGCTCCCAAGTTCATACGCTAAGGTTCAGTCGCGCATTCTATATCGTGTTCCGATATATTTGCGCGTAAGCCTTGATGGGAGCGTCGCAGAAAGCGGAAATAACGCACGCTAAACGGGTTGCGGCCGTCGTCGCGGCCTGAACTTGCCCGCGCCGAGCTTAGCGCTGCTGCGCCAGAAGTGATCGCCGGTCCGGTTGATGTGCTCCCAGCCGAGCGGCGACAGGTACTGCAACAGGCCGTCGTCGACGGCTTGGCCGTGGTCGCGCGGGGCGTTCGCCACCCGCTCCAGTTAGCCCGTGTCCCGCAGCACGATGGCCGCCGTCACCAGGTTGAGGCCGCTGGCCCGGTAGCGCTGCTGCCCGAAACTGCGGCCACGGATTTCGCCCCAGCGGTTGGCCGGGCCGCGCCGTTGCCGAATGATGGACAGATCGGCTTCGCTGAACGTGTAGTGACGGAACAAGTCATCCGCGCTCAGCAGCGGACAGGAACGAACGGCGGGGCATGCAGCATCCTTGTTCCTGAAAAACGTACGCTTCTGACAAGCCCGTCTAGGCAACCGGCACGGCACGCGAAATCAAGGCATTGCGATTCTCGGAACTAGTTCTTGAAACGATATTCTTGATTCCATATCATCTCAACGAATTTCGATAATAAAGGATGCCCATGCGACCGTCCGTTGTGCTTGAGATGAAGCGGATCGCCGTGCGCGAAGCGGTAGGCCGCTTCCGCACGGCGAATCCGCGC
>JAPTUI010000091.1 GCA_028067895.1 Pseudomonadota bacterium
GCGCGAGCAGGCATGGATTTTGCGTTGAGCTGGCCTCGTATGACGCTCAGGGCCGTTTGGCGTCGAATTCGGTCGGTGACGGACGTTATCGCTGATCACGTGCATCATCAATCTTGAAAACGCGCCATCAAATATCGTGGCGCGTCTCACCTGGTCGAACGCTGGTTCAGGGAATTGACAGACAAGGCAATCCGCCGTGGTAGCTTTGTGAGCGTGCCGGACTTGAAGCGCGCGATCGATGAGTTTATGACTGCCTGGAACAAAGACCCCCGGCCTTTCATCTGGACGGCCTCAGTCGAACAAATCATCGAGAAAATAGGCAGGGCGAGAGCCAAAATGGAGCAGCTCGAGCCCTGTTCCACCCTCCCCAGGGGCAGAAAACGTGCTCTGTAAACCCATTTCAGGGACACTACACTACGTCATGGCGGAGACCACTTTCCGAAGTTTCCAATTCGTTTCAGCGGCCCATCCATTCTTCATGTGGCGCGGTTCATTTTGTGCCATAAATTCTGATCACCGGCGCATTCACGCCGAGAGTCTTGTGATCCCGTTCATTTGTCAGTTGTCGTGTGGTGCCTGAACCTGCAATCAGGCCGACGCCTGGCGCACATGCCGTAGGTACGTCACAGCGCCCAAAGCGATTGCAAGCGTCCAAAGCAGATAACGGCCGGCAGTCGACAGCAGTACCACATCAAAGATCACGGCGAGCAATGCGGCACGCTGTCCCCAGGAGCCTGGCTCAAGCAAACGCAGCGCGGCGGCCGTTGCGAGGATGTACACGACCATGAATGCACCGGTCGTCATCAGGACCAGCCCCTCGATGTGCAGGTGTGTCACGAGCGTGACCGCCAGCATCGCCGCGGCAAGACTTGCCAGGATGAGCAGACTTCGCCGTGGGACACCGCCGGCCTCGCTGCCGCGGGCGAACCACCCCGGCAGTGCCCCATCCCGCGCCAGCGCTGCCCCGAGCTTTGCGGCACCGGCAAAATAAGCGTTCATGGTTCCGACGGTGAGCAGGAGCGCCGCGAGTGCCGCCATAACTTTGACTTGTCCACCGAGCCCCACGGCCAGAAGGTCAGTCAGCGGCGCAGCGGCCGAGGCCGCACCGGGACCGAGTACGAGCACCGTCGCGGCGGCGACTGCGAAGTAGACGACACCAACGACGCCGACGGCAGCGATGGCAGCCCGAGGCATATCGCGAGCGGGCCGGCGGAACTCGGCTGCCAGCGGGGTAATGGCTTCCCAGCCCGCGAAGCTCCACACCAGCAGTCCCGCGGCCGACCCGACCGCAAGCCAACCTCGCGGCGCAAACGGATGCAGATTTTGCACATGGAAATGCGTCACGGAGGCAAACACCGCGGTCATCAGAAAGACGACCAGCAGCACCGCCAGATAGACTTGAATCTTCCCTGACAAGGTCACGCCGAACAGATTGATCAGAGTGACAATGAAAATGATCGCCAGGGCCGAAAGCGCAACGGTCTGCGCACCGCCACCAAGCGCCACTTGCACGTAAGCGCCCGCAAAGAGCGCGGCCGCCGGAGCCCCGGCGGGAACCGCGAACACGAAGCACCAGCCGACGACAGCGGCGGGATATGGACCGAAGGCAAGCTTGACGCACGTGGCAACACCACCGGCATCCGGATAGCGCGCGCCGAGCGCGGCAAATGTGATCGCCAGCGGGATCGAGAGACCGATCAGTGCCAACCAGGCGAGCAGTGACGCCGGTCCTGCGGCCCCTGCCGCAAGGGCCGGCAGCGCGATCACCCCGGTGCCGAGGACCGCTCCCGTGTAGAGCGCCGTACCCTGAATCCAGGTCAACCCTGAATCGCGAACGGTTGCCGCCCCGGTGGGCAACGCGTTCATCAGAGGGGATGCCGGCCCACCAGCCGGCGAACTCGCATCGCCGTCATGCACGTATCGCTCATTTACCATGCGCGGCCGCGCGGATGCAGAGCCCCGAGCGCATTCGCAACGGACGCACAATCACCACACGAGTAGGCATCCATGCCGAAGAGAAATGCACCGCGCGGCGGGCTCGCGAAAGTCGACTCCGCTCCCGCCTTCCCCACGGTGCAGATTTCGCGCTCAGTCCCGCGGCGGGCCGCCTGCAGGCTGCGCAGACTCCGCTGCCTTGAACCCGATCTTGGCATGCGTACCGTCGCAAAAGGGCTTGTTTTTCGATGCACCGCAGCGGCAGAGATAGAGCGGCTGCATGGCTGCGGCATACTTCGCGCCGCTCGCATCGACGAGCGCCACGGCGTCGCCTTCGACCTGATAGGGACCGTTCTGCAGTACTTTGATCGTTGTCATCGCTGCGCTCCTCATTCCATCGTAGGGGGCCGTTCCGATTTCAGTCGAACCTGTGCGGCCTCGAGTCGACGCCCCGCGTACCACATGAACAGGCGCATGGGCGTCCAATCGTCATTCTACGTGATCCGCTTCATCGTAAGCGCCCGAGCACACCGCGCCGCCTCAGGCGGCACTCACCGCGGCCGGCGCCCCCCGGCGATAGCCTCGCGGGCGGAAGAATAGAATCCCCACCGCCAGTCCGCCAATGCCGACGATCCGCGTCGTCGTATCGAACACTGAAATTGCGTAAACGCCAAGCGCCATCAACAGCACGGCGCTCAGCGCCGGCACCACCGCGTATTTCAGGAATATTCCAATCGACTCGCGGTAGCTGTTGCGGTAGAGCCAGGCGCAGACCAACCCGGCGAGGCCATAATAATAAGCGACCTGCACCGCAATTGCATTGACCGAATCGGCGAGAATCGTCTGGATCGACGGCATGAGGCTCGAGGCGAAGATCGCCACCAAGCCGAACGCAAGCAGCA
>JAPTUI010000404.1 GCA_028067895.1 Pseudomonadota bacterium
CTCTCGAGCGCCTCAACCAGCGTCGAGGTGAGACTGCCGACGAGCTCGACGGCGAGCTTGCGGTGTGCCAGCGCCCCGAGCGCCATCACGTCGTAGTCGCGCCCGGCGGCGAACGCGGCGAGCTCGTGCTCGGGCGTGCCGGCGAGGATGTGGGCGTGGTGCTCGTCGAGGTCGGCCTGACGGGCCAGCGCCCGCAATCGCGCGGCCCGTGTGCGACTCGCGACGCCGTCGGCGGGCATGCGCTCGGCGTACACCAGCTCGAGCTCCCCACCGGTCGCCAGTGCAAGACGCCGGGCGATCCGGATGATGGAGCTCGCGAGCCCCGCGGTTTCCTCATCCGAAACGTCGATCGCCGCGGCGATGCGCAGCCGCTTGCGCCAATGACGGTTGCGCACCAGGGCGAGCGTGGCCGGGCAGGTGCGCATCAGCTGCCAATCATTTTCGTCGAACGCACTGTGACCGCGCCGATCGATGCCGCCGGCAGCTTTCATGACGAACTCGGCGCGACTGCGCTCCACCTTGCGCACCACGCCTTCATACAGCGGACTCTCGCAGGCGGCATCGATGGTCACGGCTGACACCGCCGGATCGATCAGTTTGCGCTGTTCGGCCAGATACGCCTTGGCACGTCCGATGCAGTTCGCGAGCGCCTTGTCATGTGCGTTCGTCTGGTAATCGTGTTTCAGTGCATACGCCTGTTCAGCGTCGCACATAAACAGCTCCAAGCCGAACCCAAAGGAGCGCGCCAATGCGGCCGCCTTCGCCAGCAGCACCGTATCGGACGGCGCATGTTGCGCCACGGCCAGTATCGAGTTCGTCTTGCCCATTCCGCCGACCCTCTCGAGGCAGGTTTCAGCCGGCATCCCGACCGTGCCACGGCGCCAAGGTCGCACAAGCGCCCGCAGCGCACCATCCGCACTGTCCCTGATGCCCCCTCGGGTTCGCGAGAGTGGCCTGCCGAAGTGGCTCAGCGCAGATAGGCCTCGGTGGCATAGCGGCGCATCATCCGCTGGCTGTTGAAATAGGCCGCATTGGCACCGATCACGCTGGTCATGATCCGTACCCACTCGCGCTGCTCGCCGGTCGGGTCGTAATAGAGCGGCAGCACCACCTGCGCGAGCTTCTGATACAGCGAGTCGGCGTCCTCGATGGCCCAGCCGGTGACGCCTTCGATGCATCCCTCGATCCACCATCCATCGAGTACCGAGAGGCTCGGCACCCCGTTGAATGCCGCCTTCATCCCGCTCGTACCGGACGCCTCGAGCGGCGGCAGCGGCGTATTGATCCACACGTCGACCCCGGAGACCATCAACAGCGCCACATCCAGGTCGTAATCCGGCAGATAGGCCACGCTCACGGTTCCGGCCAACTCGCGGGCGAACTGGTGGAGCCGCACGATCAGGCGCTTACCCTCCTCGTCGTGCGGATGGGCCTTGCCGGACAGCACGATCTGCAGGGGATGACGCTGCGCGATGGCCTTCAGTCGGGCCAGGTCGGTGAAGAGCATCTCGGGGCGCTTGTAGGCCGTCATCCGCCGCGCCAGACCCAAGGTGGCGACCTGCGGATCGAGCACGACACCGGTCAGAGACTTCACCGCAGCCACGAGCGTCTGCTTCGCCTTGGCGTGTGCCGCGAGCAACTGCGTCGCCGGAATGCCGTGCACTCGCCCAAGCAGCTCCGGCTCATGGCACCAGCCGGTGATGTGCCGATCATAGAGGTCACGGAAGCTCGGCGCGCTCCAGGTGTACGGATGCACGCCGTTGGTGATCGCCCGCACGGCATAACCGGGATACATGCGCGCAGATACTTCAGCGTGCCGCTTGGCGACGCCGTTGACGAAATCGCTGACGTTCAGGGCGAGCTGCGTCATATTCAGCTCGTCCGCACCGCCGAGCGCGGTGAGGGTCTTGAAGTCGATCGGCCCGTGTTCGGCACCGGGCGCCTCCGGCTCGGGCACCTTGTGGTTGTTGTAGCCGTAGACGCTGCTGGCAAAGAGCCGTTTGACCAGTGCGTAGGGGAAGCGATCGTGGCCCGCTTCGACCGGCGTGTGGGTGGTGAACCGGCACAGATCGCGCACCCGCGGCAGGTCGTACAGCGCCTCTCCGGGACGAACGTCATCGGCGCGATAGGCGAAGCGGCGCATCAGCTCGACGCCGAGCAGCGCCGAATGGCCTTCGTTCATGTGATAGGCGGTGATCTCAAACCCGAGCGCCCGCAGGATCCGCACGCCGCCGAGTCCGAGCACCATCTCCTGCTTCAGACGATAGGCATCGTCACCGGCATACAAATAGTGGGTGATCTGGCGGTCCTCGACCGTGTTCTCGGCGAGGTCCGTATCGAGCAGCAGCACTGGCGCATTGCCGCCGATGCGGCCCTCGATGACGTAGAGCCACGCGTGCACCCACACTGGGCGGTCCTCGATGCGCACCGCCACCTTGGCATCGAGTGGATGGGCCCAGCGGGACGGATCCCAGCTGGTCGGCCGCTCGATCTGCGCCCCATCGGCACCGATCTCCTGGCGGAAATATCCGGCCCGGCTCACCAGCGTCACCCCGACGAGCGGCAGCGACAGATCGGCCGCGGAACGGAGCGTATCGCCGGCGAGCACGCCAAGACCACCAGCGTACGTTGGGATCTCATTGCGCAGCGCGATCTCCATCGAGAAGTACGCCACGCGCGGCAAAGTCACGAACTCATCGAGCATGATCGCCTCATCCGGCCGTGTTTGACCGCACATGCTCACTGTAGTCTCCTGCGCGCGCCGGACAATACGTACCGATCGATCGACGAGGGATTCGTGGCGAGGCAACTACGTATTGTGAGCGAAGCGGCCTGCGGCCCATGCTTGCGCCGTGGATGCAAGCCGGATCTGACACCCGCTCCGGCGCACCACTGCGAAGCGGAGAGCCTGCGGATGTACAAGAAAATTCTGGTTCCGATCGACGGCAGCCCGGCCTCGAACCTCGGGTTCGACGAGGCCATCAAACTCGCACAGGACCAGCATGCGCACCTGCGCATCCTGCACGTGCTCAACGAGTGGTTGCTCATCACTCCGGACACCGCCGGCGTCAACATCGGCGACATCCAGGACGAGATGCGCCGCAGCGGCGATGCGCTGCTCAATGAAGCGGACGGGCGCGCCCGCGCCGCCGGGGTCGAGGCGACCACGGCACTGATCGAGCAGATGGGCACGCCGGTAGGCGCGGCCATTCTGCGTCATGCCGAGGACTGGCCCGCGGACCTGATCGTCTGTGGCACGCATGGAAGGCGCGGCGTACGTCGCCTGGTGCTGGGCAGCGACGCCGAATACATCATACGGCACACGCACACCCCGGTTCTGCTGCGCCGCCACCCGGAGCCGAGCGAGAAGACTTAAAGACCTCACCGAAGCGCGGCGTATCGCACAGAGGAGTTCCGAACATGCTCGTCGAGAACATCATGTCCCGTGACGTCCATTGCTGCCGGGCGGACGATACGCTCGCGCATGCGGCCGAACTGATGTGGCGGCACGACTGCGGTGCGCTGCCGGTCTGCAGCCGCGGCGACGGCCAGCAGCTCATCGGCATCATCACCGACCGCGACATCTGCATGCACGCACTGTTCGGCGGCAAATCGCTCGCCGAACTGAGCGTAGGCGGCGCGATGTCGAAGTCCGTGCACAGTCTGCATCCGTCCGATTCTCTGGCGCAGGCCGAGCGCGTGATGCGCGACTCGCGCGTGCGCCGCTTACCGGTGATCGATCACGAGGGGGGGCTGCTCGGCATGCTCTCGCTGGCCGACCTGGCGCGCGAGGCGGCGCGCGAGCGAACCCAGCCGCGCAAAGAGATCAACGAAACGGACGTCGGTCACACCCTGGCGGCGATCTGCACCACGCCGAGGCGCTCGCTCGCTGCGTGAGTGGCCTCGGGTCCGGCGTCTGGACATTGAAGGGAGCGACGATGACTTTTCCGGTGGTGGTGAGTTTCCAGCAGATGGCGCCCTCGGCGGCGCTGCGTTCGCGCATTCGCGAGCTTGCGGGGCGGCTCGAGCGGTTCAGCCCGAGCATCCTGCGCTGCCGCGTATGGGTGGAACGTCCGACCCGGCGCAAACAGCAAGGAGCGCTGCATGCCGTGCGGATCGATGTCGCAGTACCCGACGAGCACATCCTGGTCGGGCATGCGCACGCGGCCGATCCGGCCCACGAAGACCCCTACGTGGCGGTGCGCGATGCCTTCAACGCCGCGCGTCGCCAGTTGGAGAACTACGAGCGTCGGCGGCGCGGGGAGATCAAGCGTCACAACGGACTGGCGCAACCGGCACCGAAGCCGATCCGAGCAGCCCGTACGCCGGACACATCCATGCCGCGAACCCCTGCGGCGCGAACCGGGGGCAACCCCCGCGTGATGCGCGCGGAGCGCACCGCGCGCCGGTGACGATGTCGAAGGGCCTGTGACCGGCTCGATCGAGCGGCGCGCGACCCGCCGCTCGGTGCCGGACCCGTTCGCACGCGCCCCGGCAAGGCGGCGGGCTCGAGCGATCACGCCCGATGAGTTCCCCCCATGTGCCCTAGGCACGCTCACGTGCGTGCTTGACCGGCTGGCGCGGTTTTCTACCATGCACGGCCCAACCCCCGAGGAGGTCTGCGATGGCGGCATCCACGCTGTTCGAACCGCTGAGCATCAAGTCCCTGCACCTGAAGAATCGCATCGTGATGGCGCCGATGACGCGCATGTTCTCGCCGCAGGGCGTACCGGGTGAGAACGTCGCGGCCTACTATCGGCGCCGTGCCGAGGGCGAGGTGGGACTGATCCTCTCCGAGGGCACGGTGGTGCAGCGGCCGGCATCACGCAATGAGCCGAACATTCCGTTCTTTCACGGCACCGACGCGCTTGCCGGCTGGAAGCGCGTGATCGAACAGGTGCATGCGGCCGGCGGACGCATGGGACCGCAGCTCTGGCACGTCGGCTCGGTCGCCAGCGGAGCGAGCGCGTGGGAACCGGACGCGCCGGTCGAGAGCCCCTCGGGACTGCTGGATGCGCACACCCCGCGTGGCCGCGCCATGAGCGAAGAAGACATCGCCGATACCATCGAGGCGTTCGGGCGCGCAGCCGCGAGCGCCCGCTCGCTCGGCTTCGATACGGTGGAGATCCATGGCGCGCACGGCTACCTGATTGACCAGTTCTTCTGGGACGCCACCAACCGCCGCACGGACAAGTTCGGCGGCGCTTCATTGCGGGAGCGTTCGCATTTCGCCGTGGAGGTGATCCGCAGCGTACGGCGCGCACTTGGCGAGGACATTCCGCTGATCCTGCGGCTCAGTCAGTGGAAGCAGCAGGACTTCTCGACACGCCTCGCGGCAACGCCCGAGGAAATGACCGATTGGCTCGTGCCGCTGGTGGAGGCCGGGGTAGATGTGCTGCATTGCTCGCAGCGGCGTTTCTGGGAGCCGGAGTTTCCGCAGATCGACGGACCCACTGGACTGAATTTCGCAGGCTGGGCGAAGAAGCTCACGGGCGCACGCACCATCACCGTGGGCTCAGTCGGTCTCTCCGGGGAATTTCTCGCCGCATTCTCTGGCGAGAGTTCCACCCCAACCGGCCTCGATGAGCTGCTGCGCCGGCTCGATCGCGAGGAATTCGACCTGGTCGCCGTCGGCCGGGCCCTGCTCGCCGACCCGCAGTGGGCTGCGAAAATCCACCACGGCCAACTCGCAACCCTGCAAGGCTTTACGCCGGCGGCGCTGCAGACCTTGACCTGACCTCGAGAAGGCCCATCCGCAGCGCCCGGCGTATCCAAACGCCGCGCGCTGCGGCATCATTGGCGCATGCACCGTCTCGCTCTGGTCTGGTTCAGGTGCGCCCTGCTCATGGCGGATCACGTACCCCGCGATGCCACCGCACAGTATCCGGTCGCCGCGCCACTGTGCGTCGCCGATCCACAATGAAGCGAGCATGGACGCTAGCGACTCCGTCAGTTCAACTCATGGACGCAGCGCCCTGACGCGATGTCAATGATGACGTCGCGTTATGACGCGCAGCAGAGCGTTCGACAGTTGTCAGACGTTGTGTGTCGCCTGTTTAATTTTCGCGATGAAGGGCGGTCAGTGCACGCATGGCCGATCCGACGACTCACGAGCGAGCCTACGACCTGCGTCGCTATCCGAGCGCGTGGCAGCGGCGTATGCTGGGCCGGCGCTTCGTGTGGAGAAGAGACCCCGTGAGCCACGCGCCCTCCAGCGGACATCGAGGCAACAAGGCCGCGCTGCCGAGCAAACCCTGCGCCGCGTGCGGCCGTCCGATGACGTGGCGACGGGCCTGGGCGAAGAACTGGGACGCGGTCCGGTACTGTTCCGAGGGCTGCAGGCGACGACGCCGCGCAGGGGTCGGATCGCACCAATGACGGACACGTCCTCGCAGGCCAAGCCGCTGCGCCACCTCGTGCTGGTGCTCGGCGACCAGCTCGACGCCGGCGCGGCCGCATTCGACGGCTGCGATCCGGAGCACGACGCCCTCTGGATGGCCGAAGTGCAGGAGGAGTCGACGCACGTGTGGTCGGCCCAGCAGCGCATCGCGCTGTTCCTGAGCGCCATGCGTCACTTTGCCGCCGCCCGGCGCGAGGCCGGCTGGACCGTGCACTACAGTACGCTCGATGCCGCCGGTAACACCGGCACGCTGGCCGGGGAGCTCGGCCGGACACTGCGTCGAGTGCGACCGTCGTCCCTGCGACTCACCGCGCCCGGAGACTGGCGGGTCCTCGAGGCGCTGCGTGCCGCCGCGCAGGCGGCCGCAGTACCGCTCGAGCTGTGTACCGACCGCCACTTCTACGTCAGCGTGCGCGAGTTCGCCCGCCACGCCCGCGGCCGCCGCCAACTGCGCATGGAATATTTCTACCGCGAGCAGCGCCGGCGCCACGACGTACTGATGCAGGACGGTGCGCCAGTCGGCGGACAATGGAACTTCGATGCCGACAACCGTGAGGCGTTTCCCGCCAGTGGCCCCCCAGCGGTGCCCGCAGCCCCGACGTTCACGCCGGACGCCCTGACTCTTGAGGTGATGGCGCTGGTGCGCCGGCGCTTCGGTGCCCATCCGGGGACGCTGGAGGGATTCTCCTGGCCGGTGACGCCCGCGCAGGCGCACCAGGCTCTCGAGGCGTTCATCCGGGACCGCCTCGGCCAGTTCGGGCGCTGGCAGGACGCGCTCTGGCCCGGCGAGTCCGGGTTGTGGCACGCGAAACTCTCGGCGGCGCTGAATCTGAAGTTGCTCGACCCGCGCACGGCGGTCCAGGCGGCCGAGACCGCTTGGCGCGACGGCGCGGTCCCCCTGCCGAGCGCGGAAGGCTTCATCCGTCAGATCCTCGGGTGGCGCGAATATGTGCGCGGCATCTACTGGACGCAGATGCCGCAGTACGCCGAGCACAACGCGTTCGCGGCCGAGGCGGATCTTCCCGGGTTTTACTGGACCGGCGAGGCGCCCATGCCCTGCCTCGCCGATGCACTGCGCCAGACGCTGCACGGCGGCTACGCGCATCACATCCAGCGGCTGATGGTGATCGGCCTGTACGCACTGCTGCTCGGGGTGCGTCCGCGCGAAATTCACCACTGGTTTCTCGCCGTCTATGTCGATGCGGTCGAATGGGTGGAGCTGCCCAATGTGCTCGGCATGAGCCAATTCGCCGACGGTGGGTTGATGGCGAGCAAGCCGTACATCGCGAGCGGCCAGTACATCAAACGCATGAGCGCCGGTGCGTATTGCCGCCAGTGCCGCTTCGACCCGGGGGAGCGTAGCGGGCCGCGCGCCTGTCCGTATACGTTGCTCTACTGGGACTTCCTGTTGCGCCACGCGCCAGCGCTCGAAGCCAACCCGCGCACGGCGTTGCAGGCTCGCAACGCCGCGCGTCTGAGCGAGGGCGAGCGGACCGCCATCCAGCGGCAGGCCGATCGCTGGCGAGCCGCGCCTACGTAACGCCTGCGACGCGAACCGGTCACGGCTGCCCTGACCGCGCTTCGGCCCGCCTGCGGCAAGCGCGTATTACCGTCCGGCGTGCCCGCTGCCAGGATCCTCTGCGCACAGAGCGCATCGTCCAAAGCGTCCGCGAGGTTCGGCGTGCATCGGCGAGGAAGACTCCGCGCAGCCGCAGGGCGCAACATGCGCCCGCAAGAACTCCTGCGTCTGCTGGCTGCGGCGCTGCTCAGTTTGACGAGCCTCGCCGGGTGCGAACTCGCACCACCGCTGCGTGTGCCGGTGGTACCGACGGCGGCGCATTACACCGCCGCACCAGCGCCGCGCGACATCGGCAGTTCTGCAAATCCAGAAGTTCCTCCGCAGCACCTCATCTTCGGGGCCTCCCTGGCGCGTCCCTGGTGGCGTGCATTTCATTCGCCGCAGCTGGATGGGCTGATCACTCGGGCACTGACCCACAGCCCCACGGTTGCTGCCGCCGAAGCACAACTGCGCGCCGCACGCGCCAACGTCGCCGTCTCGGCCGCAGTCCTGTACCCACAGGTCGGCCTGAACCTGGGCGCTTCGCGAACCAAGACCTCTGGGGCCAATTTCGGCGGCCGCGTGCCGGGCTCGACGTTCTCGCTGTACACCGGCCAGGTCGCCGTCAGCTATTACCCCGACTTCTTCGGCGTAAACCGCCTGCTCTACCGCGGCAGCACGGCGCAGCTGAATGCCCAGCGCGCGGCGCTGCAGGCTGCGCAGCTGACGCTCGCCGGGAACGTGCTCGACGCCGCCGTGGGCATCGCCGCCACCAGTGCCGAGATCTCCGCCACCTCCCGCCTGATCGCCGCCCAGCGTCAACTGCTCGAACTCGTGCAGGCGCAATACCGCGGCGGCGCCACGACATACGGCGCGGTCGTGGCGCAACGCGCCCAGATCGAAGCCAGCGAAGCCGAACTGCCACCGCTTCAGCAGCAGCGCTCGGTCTACCGGCACCTGCTCGCGGTCCTGCTCGGTACGGCGCCGAGCCGGTTGAGAGACCGCACATTTACGCTGCAGGCGTTCTCTTTGCCGCCGCGCGTGCCGCTCGCACTGCCCTCGACTCTGCTGCGCAATCGACCCGACATCCGCATCGCCGCAGAACAGATGCGTTACGCCCTCACGGGGGTGGGTATCGCCAAAGCCCAGTTCTATCCTCTGGTCACACTCAGCGCCTCGGCCGGCTCTAGCGCGCTGACGGCCGGCAAACTCTTCGACGCGTCGAGCACGGTCTGGAGCCTCGGTGGCGCACTCGCGCAACCGATCTTCGCAGGCGGCAAACTCAGAGCGCAGGAGCGCGGCGCGTATGCCACCTACGCGGCGACTCGAGCCGCATATCGCAGCACGGTGCTTACCGCCTTCCAGCAGGTCGCCGACGCGCTGCGCGCACTGCAGCACGATGCAGCCGCCGCGCAGGCGCAAGCGCGGCTTCTCGACACCCTGCGCGAGCAATTGCGGCTGGCGGAGGCCGGCTGGCGGGCCGGCGCTACGGATTTTTCCGCCGTGCTCATCGCCGAGGCCGATTACCGCACCGCGCTGCCGGCCCGCGCACGCATCGCGGCTGCGCGCCTGCAGGACACGGCCGCGCTGTTCGTCGCGCTCGGTGGGGATCCGTGGCCTCAGCACACCGAAGCGGCCCCGGCCGTGGCGGCAGCCCCATGAACGGAGTGATGCGCCTCGCGCTGAAGCTGCTGCTCGGTGATCGGGGCAAATTCGTCACCCTGGTCATCGGCATCACCTTCGCGGTGTTCCTCATGATGCTCATGACCTCGATGTTCTTCGGCATCATCCAGCACTCGGCGGCAAACATCATCAATATCGGGGCACAGATGTGGGTGATGGACCCGGACGTCAAAACCCCGCAGAACAGCATCCCGATGCCTGATTACGTGCTGGATGTGGTGCGCAGCATTCCCGGCGTCGACTATGCCGTACCGCTCTACGTGGGCGCAGGGCTCGTGCGCCTCACTGACGGCACCTACCAGGCGGCAACCGTGATCGGACTCGACGATGCGACGCTCTTCGGCCGGCCAGCGCTGATTGACGGCACGGCGCTCGACATCTACCGCAACAATGCGTTCTTTGTCGTGCGGGATGCGAGTTTCCAGAAGCTCGGCAGTCCAGGGTGCCGCACCACGTTCGAGATCAATGACCATCGCGGGATCGTCGCCGGCATCGCGCGTGTCTCGATCGGCAGCCTGTTCGGGCTCCCCACGCTCTACACGACCTACAGCCGCGCCACCCAGGACCTGCCCTCGACCCGCTACGTCATGTCCTTCATCCTGGTGCGCCCGAAGTCCGCCGCGGACATTGCGCACATCCAGCGCGCGGTCGCCAAACTCGGCTACCTGGCGCTGACCGACCGCGAGTTCACGGCCCGTAACGATCACTTCTACGAGTTCGAGACGGCGATGGGCACCAATATCCTGATCATGACACTGATCAGCTTCATCGTCGGGCTGTCGATCGCCGGGGAAACGTTCTATATGTTCGTGCTCGACAACCTGGAGCGCTTCGGGGCGCTGAAGGCGATTGGGGCACGTAGCAGCGAACTGACCGCGATGATCGTCTACCAGTCGCTTGTGGTCAGCTTTCTCGGCTTCGGCTTCGGCGTCCTGCTCGCCTCGGCGCTGGTCGCTTTCGGCAAGCTGCGCATCCCGAATTATGCCGCCGTCATCACCTACCAGAACATCTTCATGGCGCTCGCAATGGTGCTGGTAATCTCCGCGGTCTCGGCCTACATCGGCATCCGGCGCATTCTGCGCATCGACCCGTTCGTGGTCTTTCGGAGCTGATCATGCTGCTCGAAGTTGCCGGCGTGACCAAGTGGTTCGGCGAGGGTCCGGCCCGCACCCCTGCGCTGCGCGACATCAGCTTCCGGGTGGAGCACAACGAAATGCTCTACATCGTCGGGCCATCCGGCTCAGGGAAGACGACGCTGCTCAGCGTGATCTCGGGCATCCTGCGTCCGAACAGCGGCACGGTGCGCGTCGAGGGGAAGGATATCTGGGCACTGAGTGCCGATGCGCTCGCGGACTTCCGCTTGAACACCCTGGGGTTCGTGTTCCAGGACTATCACCTGTTCCCGCGCCTGACGACACTCGAGAACGTCGCGGTGCCCCTGATTCTGCGCCGGATCCCCTGGGACCGGTGCCTGCAGAAGGCGGCCGAGGTCCTGAAGATCGTGGAGCTCGCCGACAAGGGCGCGCTCACGCCGCAGCGACTGAGTGGCGGCGAACAGCAGCGCGTCGCGATCGCCCGCGCCATCGTCGCCGAGCCCGATCTGCTGATCCTCGATGAGCCCACGGCCTCGCTCGACGGCGACACCGGCAAGCGAATCGTCTCGTTCGTACGCAATGAAGTACTCAATGAGCGCCGCGCAATCATCGTCGTCACGCATGATGATCGGATCTACCCGTACGCCTCACGCATCATGCAGATGGAAGACGGACGCATCACGCAACTCCCGGAGTCCGGCCAATGAGGCAAAAGCTGCTGTTCGGCATCGCGCTGCTCGGCATCCTGGCCGGACTGGTGAGTGCCTACGTGTATCACCAGGAGCTACCCACTCAAGCGCCGCTGCAAGTCACTCGGGATCCGTATGCGTCCGGCATCTATGCCGAGGGAATCATCCAGATCGAGCAACGGACCGGGTACGACGTGAACGTCTATCCGGAAGTTGCCGGTACCGTCGTGCACGTCTACGTACATCCGGGAAGCGTCGTCGCACGGGACGCCCCACTCGCGGCAATCGATGATTCGGTGCAGCGACGCATCGTGGCCGCGGATACCGCCAAGATTGCAGCTGCGCGCGCCACGGGCACCTACCAAGCCGACCAGTTGAAAATACTCGCGCAGCAGGCGGCGATCGATCCCCGCGCGGTCAGTCACCTCGCACTGCTCAGCGCGCAGGACAATCTGCGCATCGCCCAGCAGAACCTGCGCGTGGCAATCCAGACTCGGGCAGCCGATGCGGCATTGCTGCGCCAATACGTGCTGCGTGCGCCAGTGCCGGGCACGGTGTTGCGCTCGCCGGCGGCCGTGGGCAGCTACGTGTCGCCGCAGGGCGTCTATGATACGTACACGCAGGGCCAAGACCCGGTAGTGGTCATTCGGCCGAGGAGCTCTGGCCTTCAGGTCAAAGCGTACCTCGATGAGATTCTGGTTCCGCGCTTGCCGGCTACCCACCTGATCGAGGCGCAAATGTTCATCCGCGGGGGCAGTCCCGCCGGCATCCCCCTGCAGTTTGTGCGCATCGATCCGTACGTGACCCCGAAGATCGAACTCTCGAATCAGCGGCTGGAGAAGGTCGACGTGCGGGTGCTGCCGATCATCTTTCGCTTCACGCCGCCGCCTGGTGCGCCGCTCTATCCGGGCGAGCTGGTCGACGTCTACATCGGCGGGCGGACTTGAACAGCCGCCCGACCCTTCTGATCAGATGATGCGACGGGCGGCAAGGTCGTCGAGGACCGCCGGATCGAGGCCCAAAACCTCCTGCAGCACGGTCCGGGTGTGTGCACCGAGTGGCGGCGGCGCCGTCCGATAACGTACCGCGGATCGCGAGAAGCGCAGCGGATTGGCCACCTGCGGCACGGTACCCGCGCCCTGATGCGGCAGATCGAACCGCAGTCCGCGCGCCTGTACCTGTGGATCGGCAAAGACGGCATCGAGCGAATTGATCGGACCGCACGGAACCTGCGCGCGTTCGAGTCTCGCGACCCACTCCGCCGTCGGCCGATGAGCGAGCACACCCCGGAGCAACGCGCCCAACGCCGTGCGGTTCGCGACGCGCGCGGCGTTCGAAGCAAAGCGGGCATCTTCGCTCCACTGCGGCTCGCCGAGCTCTGCGGCCAGGCGCGCAAATTGAGCGTCGTTTCCGACGGCGATGATCATGTGCCCGTCGGCCGTCGGAAACTCCTCGTAGGGCGCTATATTCGGATGGGCGTTGCCCATGCGAGCGGGCGCGCGACCGCCGACGAGGTAATTCATGGCCTGGTTGGCGAGGCACGCGACTTGCACATCGAGCAAGGCGAGATCGATGTATTGCCCTTCCCCGGTGCGGTCGCGGTGCGCGAGCGCCGCCAGAATGCCGACCGCCGCGTACAGGCCGGTCAGAATGTCGGAAATCGCGACGCCACTCTTGAGCGGCCGGGCCCCGGGTTCCCCGTCCCGCGCACCCGTGAGACTCATCAGTCCACTCATCGCCTGCACGAGAAAATCGTAGCCGGGCCGTGCCGCATACGGACCGGTCTGGCCGAAGCCCGTAATGGAGCAGTAGATGAGCCGGGGGTTCTCGCGGCGCAGACTCTCGTAATCGAGGCCCCGCGCGGCGAGACCTCCGACCTTGAAATTCTCGATCACGACATCGACGCGTCCGGCCAGCGCCCGCACGATCTGCTGCCCTTCCTCGGTCGTGAAATCCACGGCCAGGGACTTCTTATTGCGATTGGCGCAGAGAAAGTACGCGGCATCGCCGGCCGCACCTTGCGCATCGGATACGAACGGCGGTCCCCATGAGCGTGTCTCATCACCGCTCCCCGGCCGTTCGATCTTGTACACCTCGGCGCCGAGATCCCCGAGAATCTGCGTCGCCCAGGGGCCGGCGAGCACCCGCGACAGATCGAGCACCTTCAGGTGGGAGAGCGCACCGGGGAGTTCGGATTTTTCAGTCAAATTCGTCTGCGCACTCGGAGAGGTCCCGAATGATAGCTCAGTTCGGCCGCGGCGCTCCGTACCCCTGCGCACCGAGTGTGCACCGGGGCGCGAGCACCACGGTAGACCCGGCTCGATCCGTAGTCACGCCACTGAATGTAACGGACAGGAACGCGCACGGCGCTCTGTGCATCCTGAGCCGAAAAAACGCAGACGCATTCGGCTCATCCTGACGCGCGCATGATGCATCGAGTCCCTCGAGCCGCCCGAGCGTTCCACCAAAGTACCGAACCGTGCACGCTTACTGGCCGCTCGCCTCACCACGTACATACGCCATGAATCCACATCTCATCGGTTTAAAACAACACGGCGTACCATTGGCTTTCGAGACGCGTGACTTGTTGCACGCGGCACGGCAACCCCGAGGCACGCATCGGCGCTTTCGCTCCGAGGGTCCCTGCCAGAGCATTCCTCGGATCGAAGACCAGATACACGTCCGTATCTTGACCGGCGAATCCCCATCCATCCCATACGACGTGTTTGAACTCGCCGTATCGGGGAGCTGGCGTCTCCAACACCTTGGCTTCATACGAGCGCGACAGCAGGAACCATCGCAGGTGACTTCGGGATACCGACACGTGCGTCAATAGAAATGCCGAGCCCAGCAGATAAGCCGCCAATACCGACAGGGCGACCCACCGACGCCGACCCGTGCTCGCAACCGCAAAAATGCTCAGAAGCATGCCCGTGATGAGCGTCATCGCGGCACAGAGCAGCACCGCCAAATCGATTTCCGCGTACACCAGTGCGAGCGCCGTCAACGCCACGCTTGCCGCGAGAACGCCCGCCAACCGCCCATAATGCGTCGCCTCGGAATCTGTTGATTCCATGCCCCCTCCTGGAGATTCCTCTGTACTGCTCGATCGCCTCGCCCACCCGATGCTTCGTCGGGTTTGGCTTTTCTTGATAACAGCACGAGAAATTCGGACGCCAATCGGTCGACAATCAATAGATACCGGATGCCGAGCATCGCGAAGGAGCACGCCACTTCAAAGGTTCTTCGACTGACCGCTTCGGATTTTCTCCGCGCCAGCGCTGAGGGTGTTCAATGGACAACACTCTTCTCAACCGGAGGATCTGCACTTGGCCCGATGTATTCCGTCGTGTTTGTTTACGCAGTCACGAGTAATTCCTGCTCACCTGCGCCGCGGATCAGCGATCGCGCAATACATGGCCACTGCGCCGGGGCAATGATGTGAACGCCGGGAAAATGGCCGAGATATGGAGCCCCGCGCCCCCGATGAAACCGCGAAGCTCTGCAGCAGACTCAGGAGCGCGCACCTGCAATTCCCGTTATGCGGCAGCGGCAGCACCCTGAGGGGGCGTCCCGCCGGCTCATCAAATGGAACTGCTTTGGATCCGGCCGACGTGCGGCAACCCCACAGGCATCAGGCAGCGTAGTCAGCACTGGAATTTCAGAGGCTGAAGATATTCAGAATTCGCAGGGGTTCGAAAGAACTCCCCCGGAGCTAAATTGGTGGGCCGTGTAGGGATCGAACCTACGACCAAGAGATTAAGAGCCCAAAAACGGCTAATAACTAGAGATTCACGGAAGAATACAAGTCTTTACGGCCATTGGAATTTCCGGTATCACTCATTTCCGGTGCTACGCCGAAATTCACCCGAATTTCTCCGTAACGTAGCACCGGCGTAGCACCGGAAAACCAAGAGACGTTTTTGTGATGCCGCGGCGGGGAGCGCCCGTGCGGCGCCACGGGGGACTCGCACCATGCCGAAGGCCGCCAATCGGTTGAACTTCACCAAGGCCGCGATCGCGGCGATTCCGCCCGCCCCGGCCGGCCGCCGGATGGTCTACAACGACGCGCAGATCCGCGGCCTTCAGCTCATCGTGACCGAGCGCGGGGCGAAGAGCTTTTATTTCTACAAGCGCATTGGCGGCAAGCCCTACCGCGATCTCTTGGGCACCCATCCGGACCTCACGCCCGAGAACGCGCGCAAGCGCGCACAGGCGTCGGCCGGCAAGGCCGCGATGGGCACCGACCTTCGCATGGAGAAGCACGCTGAGAAGCGCGAGCGCATTACGCTCGAGGACGCCTTCACCGCCTACAAGATCGCGCGCCCGGGCCTCAAGGCGTCCACCCTCTATAGCTACAAGCGCTTCCTCGAGGCCGCCTTCGAGCCGTGGAAGAAAAAGGCGCTCGTCGAGCTCACCAAGGACAAGGTCGCCGCGAAGCACCGGGAGCTCACCAAGAAGAGCGGCCCCGGCTATGCCGATGGCGCCATGCGGTTCCTGCGCGCCATCATCAACTTCGCGCAGTTCCAGTACGAGGCGCCGGACGGCACTCCCCTCCTCCCGGACAACCCCGTCCGCCGAATCTCCCAGACCCGCGCCTGGAACCGCGTAAAGCGCCGCACGACCTATGTGCGGCCTGAGGACCTGAAGCCCTGGTTCGAGGCCGTATTGAAGCTCAAGGAGGATCCTAAGAAGCGCGAGGCGATCACGGTCGCCGACTGGCTCCTCCTCATGATGCTGACGGGCCTGCGGCGCGGCGAGGCCCAGCGGCTGCGCTGGGCGGACGTGGACTTAAAGGCCAAGACCCTCACCGTCCGCGATACCAAGAACCACGAGGACCACACGCTACCCCTCTCGGATTACCTCTTTGACCTCCTCGAAGCGCGCAAGCCGCCGAAGGAGGACCCCGAGCCGCCGGAGTACGTTTTCGCAAGCTACGGCCGCACCGGCTACATGACCGATCCGCGAGAGCTGCTCGAGCGCATGGTCACCAGCTCGGGCGTCAAGTTCACCCCGCATGACCTGCGGCGCACGTTCATCACGGTCGCCGAGTCGCTCGATATCCGCGCCTATGCGTTAAAGCGCCTGCTCAATCACAAGATGACGAGCGACGTCACGGCCGGCTACATCATTGCCGACGTCGAGCGGCTCCGAGTCCCCATGCAGCAGGTCACGGACTTCATG
>JAPTUI010000483.1 GCA_028067895.1 Pseudomonadota bacterium
TCATCGGCGCCGGCGCGGCTGGTCTGTGCGCTGCGCTCGCCGCCGCGCCCCGCCGCGTGCTGGTCGTCTCGGCGGCCGATCCGCGTCTTGCCAGTTCCACCGCGCTCGCCCAGGGAGGGCTCGCGGCGCCGCTGGGTGCGGGGGACTCGGTCGAGGCGCAGATGGCCGACACGCTCGCGGCCGGCGGCCACAGCAGCGACCGGCGCGCGGCGCTGCGCGTGATCCGGGCGGCGGCCGAGGCGGTGAGTTTCCTGTGTGACCTCGGCGTGCCCTTCGAGCGCGATGCGGCTGGCTGGCAGCTGCATCGCGAGGGCGGCCACAGCCGCGCCCGGGTGCTGCACGCGCACGGGGATCGCACCGGCGCGGCCATTCTGTCGGCACTGCTGGCGGCGGCGGCGCAGGCTGCGCATGTCGATCTGCTCTCGGGTCTGCAGGTGCTCGCGCTGCGCGAAGGGCCGGCCGAGCGGCTGTGCGGGGCCTGGGCGGTGGATGCCGCGGGCGAGACCGTGCGGCTCGAGGCGCACGAGACCGTCCTCGCCACCGGCGGGGTGGGCCGGTTGTTCCCGAGCACCACCAACGGGCCGGCCGCCCAGGGGGACGGGCTGGCCATGGCCCTCGGTCACGGGGCGCGCGTGGCGGGTCTGGAGTTCGTCCAGTTCCATCCCACCGCGCTCGCTGCCGGTGCCGATCCGCTGCCGCTGCTCACCGAGGCGTTGCGCGGCGCCGGCGCAGTGCTGCGCGACGCCCGCGGCGAGCGGTTCATGCCGGCGGTGCATCCGCTCTCGGAGCTCGCGCCGCGCGACGTGGTGGCGCGTGAGGTGTGGGTGCGGCGCGCGCGCGGCGAGTCGGTCTGGCTGGATGCGAGGAGCGTGTTCGCCGGCGAGCACGCCGAGGCGTTTCCGGCCGCGCTCGAGGCGTGCCGGACGCTGAGCATCAATCCGGCCCGTGAGCCGATCCCGGTGAGCACTGCGGCGCACTATCACATGGGCGGCGTGGTGGTCGACACGCTCGGACGCAGCACGCGGGCGGGCTTGTGGGCCTGCGGCGAGGTGGCCTTCACCGGGATGCACGGGGCGAACCGTCTGGCCAGCAACTCGCTGCTCGAGGCGGTGGTGTGCGGGCGCACCGTCGGTCGTGCGCTCGCGCGCGAGCACACTGCGCAGCGGCGCATCCGCGTGCGAACGACCGACGAGGCACCGCCGCCGTTCGCGACCGATGCGCTGCTCTCGGGTCAAGTCCGCTCAATCGTCGGGCGCTGCCTCGGCCCGCTGCGTCGCGCCAGTGAGCTCGAGCAGGGCGGGCGCGACCTGGCGGCACTGGCGAGGCGCCTGGCGCCGGAGGCGCTGCTCGAGCGGCGCCGTCTCGAGCTCGCGCAGGCGATGGTGCGCGCCGCGCTCGCGCGCCGCGAGAGCCGTGGAGCGCACTGGCGCGAGGACTACCCCGAGCGCGATCCGGCGTACGACGCGCGCTGAGCGCGCGCGCTCCCTCTAATGGCGGCTGCACTGGCCGCCGGCGCTGATTACCATGGGCCTCTTTGGACGTAACGGAGGTTCTCATGGCGCTCACGCTCTACACGGCCACAGTGCCGTCCTATCGGCAGATTCTCGGTGCGGTCGCCGGGCTGCTCAACAGCGCTCAGACCTTCTGCGCCGAGCGGCAGCTCGCCTCGGAACAGTTGCTCGAGGCGCGGCTGGCGAGCGACATGCTGCCGTTCGCCTATCAGGTGCGCGCCACGAGCACGCATTCGATCGGGGCCATCGAGGGGCTGCGGCGCGGGACGTTCTCCCCGGACCGCTCCGCGCCGCCTGCGAGCTTCGCAGCGCTCGAGCGCCTCGTTGCCGAGACCGATGCGGCGCTCGCGGCCCTCGACCCGGCGGAGCTCGAGCAGCTCGCCGGCCGCGACATGCTGTTCGTGGCCGGGGAGCGGCGACTTCCCTTCACGGGGGAGAATTTCCTGTTGTCGTTCTCGCAGCCGAATTTCTATTTCCACGCCACCACCGCCTACGACATCCTGCGCGCCCAGGGCGTGCCGATCGGCAAGCGGGACTTCATCGGGGCGCTGCGCCTGAAGACTTGAGGATGTGAGGGCGGCGATGGATTCGCACGCGCCGGCTCGCTATCCTCCTTCGAAAGATCTTTTATCGGTACACATGAAGGTGGAGCAGGGTGGCTAAAGTACCCCTTGGCGTCGGTCCGCGGCGCCCGCAAGTCGTTGTTCTGTTCGGCGCCACGGGCGATCTGGCCCGCCGCAAGCTCCTGCCGGGGCTGTTTCACCTCAGTGCCGCCGGGTACATCCCGGGCTGTCGCATCGTCGGGGTATCCCTCGATGATCTCGATGCGGAGGGCTTCCGTCAGATCGCCCAGCGCGCCGTGAAGGAATTCTCCGCCCACGAGGCGGGCGACAAAGACTGGGCTGAGTTCGCCGCCGGCATCGACTACGTGCCGCTTGGCGCCGGCGCCCCGGCGCTCGCCGCCGCGGTGCAGCGGGCCGAGCAGGGACTGTCTGGCGAGTGCCAGCGGCTGCACTACCTGAGCGTGCCGCCGAACGCGGCGCTCTCGACGGTGCGGCTGTTGAGTGAGGCGGGCCTGGTGAACCGCTCGCGCATCATCATGGAGAAGCCATTCGGCACGGACCTCACCAGCGCCCGCTCGCTCAACGAGAAGCTGCACGAGGTGTTCGGCGAGGAGCAGATCTTTCGCATCGATCACTTCCTCGGCAAGGAGCCGGCGCAGAACATTCTCGCCTTCCGCTTCGCCAACGGCCTGTTCGAGCCGATCTGGAACCGCAACTTCATCGAGCACGTGCAGATCGACGTACCCGAGACGCTCGGGC
>JAPTUI010000210.1 GCA_028067895.1 Pseudomonadota bacterium
AGGAGCCAAGTATTGCTGGAGGCGATCTTGGCCTGTGCTTATATCCAGTCACGATCCGGCCGGGAACGTCCGAATCCGAAGGCTACCGGGGCTCTTCGCCCGCGCCGCTGCGCGGTCCTTGGCGCCTCGGCAGTCCCACGGTGATATGGTGCTGCACTTCATAGCCGAGCTCCACCAGCGCGGCGTAGGTCATGACCTCCATTGCCTGCGGACGTACTGTCCGCCACGTTTGGCGTGGATCGTCCTGCTTCCCGCCACGGTGGTGAGAATCTGGAAACATCAGCTGACTGATCGCGCTGTCGCTCAGTGGCAAGTCCACCGCGCGCCTCGCGAGATCGAGATCGATATAGGCCAGGATGCGATACCGACTCCACCGCTCGAGCGGCGCACGCCGAGCGGGCGCGATGACGCCCACTTGCTCGTAGCGCTGACGGGTCGCGACAAGCCAACGCGCAAATCCCTCCTGCAGTACCTTATCATCGGCGCGGAGGTCTACCTCCGGGCGCGGGTACTGCCATGATTCACTCTTGTGCTCTGGCGCATCTCTAACACAATTTTCGACAACTGCGGCCACCATCGCCGCGCGCACCTCCTGCCGGAGCGACGGCAGCAGTGGATCGGCCAACAGCCCCCGGACCGCAGGTGCGCGCACTATTGCGACATCCCCACCCGCTCGCTTCACCATTTGCATCGTGTCCAGCGACGGGCAGACATCGACATCGCGGAGCGCGCGATTCAGACAGTCCCGCCCCGCCTCTATGGCCGGATCTCGCGCGATCAGGCGTGGGCGCGTCTCGTTCTTCCGTGAGTCCCAGGTGTTCCGCAACTCCTCGTAATCCGCGGCGCGCGCTTTTCCCTGCATTGCGGAAAACAACTTTTGCCAGTGGGGCACCGTTTTCCAGTACGGAGGGAAGTAGAAGGTGGAGCGACCAATCGACACAACGAGAGGCTCTGTGTCGAGCGGCGCGCCAGGCGGCGGGGACTCGCCGCTCCCGTCGAGGTTGGCAGGCAGGGTCACTCCGAAACGTCGAGCGAGGCTCTTGATCCGCCGACTGGCCGGACTCTCCCATTCGGGAAGAAGAAGCTTTGCGCCGAGATGGCTTCGATATTCGAGGCAGATCCACCAGTCGAGCACGTCCATGCCCGCACACTGATAGCGTCTTGAATCAAAATTCAGCGCGGCGATTGAGGCTGCGGCGCGCTGAGTGTCTTCCTTGCGCGGTCTCATTCCCTACCGGAGTCGCTTGTTGTGGTGGTGAGCATGTTTAGCTTGGCGACAGCCTCGCGTTTCTGGTCCGGCGCGAGATGTGCGTATCGCAGAGTCATCGCCATGCTCGCGTGTCCGAGCAATTCGCGAACGGTATTGAGTGGCACACCGGCCTGCACCAGCCGGCTGGCGAAGTGGTGACGGAGATCGTGCCATCGGAATTTCGTGATCTTCGCCCGCTCGAGGAGAGCGCCCCATGCCGTCTTGAAGCTGGTATCGATCGGGAATACCCGCTCGCCTTCCGGCGCCTGCTCCTTCCAGCGCTTCAGCGCCTCGAGCGCTTCGTCGTTGAGCGGGACATATCGGGTCTGCTCAGACTTCCGCGAGGTATTGCCTTCGATCATGACGTGCTTGCCGCGCCAGTCGATCACTATCCATTTGAGCTTCAGGAGCTCGCCGCGGCGCAGGCCGGTGTTCATGCTGATGAGCACGGCCGGGGTGAGATGGTCACCGTAATGCGGGAGCGTCGGTAGCAGGTCTTGCTTGCGAGCCTTCCGCCATTTGTTCGCGGATTCGCGGGCCTCGCGCATCTCGGCGTCCCGCTCCCGCAGCGCGTCCCTGAGCCGCTTTTCCTCCCCATCGTCGCCGAGTGAGCCCAGGTATCGGACCTTCGGCGTGCGGTCGATCCTGGGCCGCTCCACGCGCCGTATGGGGTTATCGGCGAGCTTGCTCAGCTTCACGGCGCGGGTAAGCACGCCCGAAAGCGCCATCACGTCGCGCAGCACGGTTGACGGTGCAGTGCCCTCGTTGAGGCGCCTGACCTTCCAGTTCTCGATGTCTTCCGCCGTGATGCCGGAGAGCGGCCGGCTATTCCAAATCGCGAAATGTCGCTTGAGCTTCGCTAGCGCGTCATCAGCGGTGTCGGGGCGATGGGCCTTCAGCCAGGGACGGTATGTGTCGGTGACGAATTGCCCGAGCGTGAGGCCCTCGGCGCCGTCCAGGCCATGCAGGGGAGGGCGCCCGTGCGCGACGTTGCCGAGGATCTTCTGGCAGCGCTCCCGGGCTTCGTCCGGGGTGAATTCACCGACCTTGCCGATGACTTGGATGCCGCTCCGCCCCCAGCGGGCGTAATAGCTCCGCACGCCGGACGGCTGCACTCGGACCATGAACCCGCGAAGCCGCGAGTCCGAGATCGTGAACGGCTTCTCCGCCGGCTGCGCCGACTTGCTGCCCAGGAGCTTGGCGCCGATGATTGCCTGCACTGTTTACCCTCCCGTTCACAACCGGGCATCGATGAGCCGCCTTCTCGACGTGCGATCTCGACTTGCCAGCGTTTATAAACGCAAGTAGAGTATACAGCGGTAGCGGTCGATAGCAGTGGGTAATCGAGGGTGTTGCTCACGAAATGCGGGATATTCCAGTGTTTCGAGGGTTGCAAGCGGTAAGTTGCTGAATTGCTGGAGGAAGGCGAAAGAGGGCGAAAACGCTCTCATAATGCCGGGGTCGAGGGTTCGAGTCCCTCCCTTTCCACCAATAAATCAAATAGATATAAACGTCATTAAGTTTGAGCCATCTGCAGTAAGTGCGTGGTAAGTGCAACTGCGTGACGTGTTC
>JAPTUI010000443.1 GCA_028067895.1 Pseudomonadota bacterium
GGGCTGCGCAGATTATAGTGCGAGCTCATCGTATGCCCGTAGGCGCCGGCATTGGCGATCAGCAGCACGTCGCCCTCGCGGGTCGGCGGCAGCAGCCGGTCGTGACCGAGCACATCGGCGCTCTCACAGATCGGCCCGACGATGTTGACCAGTTCGCGAGGCGACTCCTGCAGGCGGGTGAGATTGACGATTTCATGGTATGCACCATAGAGCGCCGGACGCAGCAGGGAGTTCATGCCGGTGGCGATGCCGACGTAGCGCACGCTGCCCTTGCTCTTCAGCTGCGTGACGCGCGCCAGCAGCACGCCGGCGGCGGCGGTCAGGTAGCGTCCCGGCTCCATCCAGATCTCGAGCCCCGGGTGCTCGGCGCGCACCGCCGCGAGCAGCGTGGCGAGCTTCTCCAGGTCGAGCTTGCGCTGATCGGCGCGCTCCGGCACGCCGAGGCCGCCGCCGATGTTGAGGACCCGCACCGACTCGAAGCGCTGGGCGAGGTCGGCGAGCTGGCGCGCGGTGTGCTCCCAGGTGCTGACCTCGAAGATGCCGCTGCCGACGTGCGCGTGCAGTCCGATGATGCGCGCACCGTGGCGAGCCGCCTCGCGCACCAGCTGCTCGAGATCCCCCACCGGCACGCCGAACTTGGCGTGCGCACCGGCGGTGCGCACGTGATGGTGATGGCCGGCGCCGATACCGGTGTCGACCCGGACGAGCAGTTCCCGCCCGGCCCACAGATCAGGCCATTCGGTGAGCGCATGCAGGCTGTCCACCGTGACCTGCACACCGCGCTCGAGCGCCCAGCGGTACTCCTCGCGCGAGGCGAAGTTCGGCGTATACAGCACTCGGGCCGCTTCGTGTCCGGGAAATTCGGCGAACACCCGCTCGAGCTCCCCGCGCGAGACGCACTCGAAATCCAGACCCGCCGCGGCCACGGTGCGCAGCACGGCGGGGTGCGGATTCGCCTTCATCGCGTAGTGCACGCGCGAGAGCGGCTCGAGCGCGTTGAGCGCGCGGGCCGCGGCGCTGACGCTCTCGAGGTCGTACACGTAGGCGGCCTCGCGCGTCCCGAGCGCCTCGATCAGCCGCTGCGGCTGCGCACGCCACCAGGGCTTGGCGGGTGATTCGCCGGGTGGCGCCTTGCTGAACAGCTGCGCCCAGGTCGGCCCCAGCACCCGCTCCCCGAGCACCGGGCGGATCAGCAGCTCGTGCAGCTGATCGACCAATCGGTCGCCCTGGTTCTCATCGACCACGAAGGTGAAGTTCAGGTCGTTGGCCGCCTGCGAGACGAGGTAGATTTTCTGCTCGGCGAAGAACTCGAGCGCCTCGCCCAGCTGGTGCAGGATGGCGCGGATGTTGCGCCCGACCAGACTCACCGAGGCGCACGGCCCGATGATCTGCACCCGGCACAGGCGCGACAGGTCGCTCACCAGCGCCCCGAGCAGCGCGCTGTCGAGCGTGTTGGCGGCCGGATCGAGCGACACGGTGACGTTGGTCTCGGAGGTGGACACCAGGTCCACCGACATGCCGTGCGCCTTGAAGACCTGGAACGCATCGGCGAGGAAGCCCACCTGGTGCCACATGCCCGGGCTCTCGAGCGACACCAGCGTGATGCCCTTCTTGGTGCACACTGCCTTGACCTGCGCGGCGCCATCGCCCTCGGCCGAGAGCACGGTACCCTCGAGCTCCGGAGCCTGCGTGGCGTACACGTGCAGCGGAATGCCGTACTGGCGCACCGGCAGGATGCAGCGCGGATGCAGCACTTTCGCGCCGCTGGTGGCGATCTCCTGCGCCTCGTCGTAGTGCAGCGCGCGCAGCAGCCGCGCGGTCGGCACCTGGCGCGGGTTGGCGCTGAACATGCCCGGCACGTCGGTCCAGATCTCCAGCCGCCGGGCGCGCAGTTTGGCGGCCAGATACGCCCCGGAGGTGTCCGAGCCGCCGCGGCCGAGCAGCACGGTATTGCCCTCGGCGTCGCTCGCAATGAATCCCTGCGTCACGATCACCGGCGCTGCGCTCTGCAGGCGCTGCTCGAGTACGTGATCGGGTGCGAAATTACACACCGCTGAGAGCACGCTCGCCTTGGCCGAGGCGTTGGCCCGCTCCTCGGCGCACAGCATGGTGCGCGCATCGGCCCACGCAACCTCCAGACCCTGGGCGGCGAGGAAGCGCGCGCCGAGATCGGTCGCCATCAGCTCCCCGGCGGACATCACGCGCGCACGGGTGCGGTCGCTCACCTCCCCGATGAGCGCGACCCCGGCGGCGATCTGGCGCAGCTCGGCGAGCTGGCGCTCGCAGGCCTCCCCGAGCGCGATCCCCAGATCCGCCGCGAGCGCACGGTGGCGGGCCTCGATCTGGCGAAGATCCTCCTCCTGCGCCTCGCGGCTGGCGCCCTCGAGCAGCCGCTCCAGCCGGTCGGTGATGCCACTCAGCGCCGAGTGCACGATCAACACACGCGCACCCTCGGCGCGCCGCGCGGCGGTGACCTGGGCGATGTTGCGCCAGTTGGCGACCGAGGAGACGCTGGTCCCCCCGAATTTCAGGACGATCCAGTCGGAAGCGGTGCGAGTCACAATGGTTCCTGGCCGGGCGGCGGGGGCATCCGGTTCACTTACTCGGGCCGAGCAGACCCCCGGGCGCTGCCGGATCGCGGCCGCCCTGCTCGGGTCGAACGAATCCGCTCTATGGACGCGCGGGCGCTAGAGCTCTTCGTCGAAATCGCGAAGATCCTTCTCGAGCCTCTTGTCCGCCAGGACTTCCTCGAGCCGGCTCCAGGCGGCTTTCCCGCGCTTGGTACCCGGGTGGGGTCGGCGCTTGTCTACCCGATC
>JAPTUI010000592.1 GCA_028067895.1 Pseudomonadota bacterium
GAATACCATCCCGATGCGCGCCCGCAAGCGCGCCACGTCCTGGCGCTTCTCATAGATGTCCTGACCGTCGAGCAGGATCGTGCCGGTGACGCGCGCCCCGGGGATGGTGTCGTTCATGCGATTCAGACAGCGCAGGAACGTCGATTTGCCGCACCCCGACGGTCCGATGCAGGCGAGCACCTGGCCGCGCGCGATGTCCACCGTCACGTCGGTGAGCGCCTGGATCTCCCCGTAGTGCACGTTCACCGAGCGGCAGGAGAACACCGCATCGGGCACCTGAGGCTCTCCGGCCGGCAGCCCGGTCGGCAGCGTGGTGAGCTCGCCGGCGAGGTCGGTCGGGATGTGCACGCGTCCGCTCGGCTTGGTGCCGACGGCCACGCCGCTGCCGAGGCTCACGCCGGGAGAGTCGGGGCGAATGGTGTCCTGCGCCACTGTCGGTCTACCTCAGCCAAATCGCCCGGTGACGTAGTCATCGGTGCGCCGGTCCCGCGGCGCGGTGAACAACTGCCCCGTGGGGCCCATCTCGATCAGTTCGCCCTGGTACATGAACGCCGTGCTGCTCGAGACGCGCGCCGCCTGCTGCAGGTTGTGCGTCACGATCACGATGCAGAACCGCTCACGCAGATTCTGCAGCGTCTCCTCCACCTTCAGCGTCGAGATCGGATCGAGCGCCGCGGTGGGCTCATCGAGCAGAATCACCTCTGGCTCGAGGGCAATGGAGCGGGCGATGCACAGCCGCTGCTGCTGACCGCCGGAGAGGCTGCGCGCATCCTCGCGCAGCTTGTCCTTGACCTCCTCCCAGAGCGCCGCATCACCGAGGGCCGCATGCACCCGCTCGGTGAGCTCGGTCCGCCCGATTCGCCGCGCGAGCCGCAGTCCGAATGCCACATTCTCGAAAATCGACATCGGAAAAGGCGTGGGCTTCTGGAAGACCATCCCGACGCGCAGGCGCAGGCGCGTGACATCTACGTTCGGGGCGAGGATGTCCTGCCCATCGAGCAAAACCTCCCCGCTCGCACGGTGCCCCGGGTACAGGGTGTACATGCGATTCAAGACCCTCAGCAGCGTCGATTTGCCGCACCCTGAGGGCCCGATGAAAGCGGTAATGGAGCGATCCGCGAGCGCAAGGCTGATGCCCTTCAGCGCCTGCTGCCGGCCGTAGAAGAAGTCGAGGTGCCGGACTTCGATTTTCGCCGTCGGGTTCGCTCCCTTAGCGCCGGGAGCGTCGGTCCACTCGGCCAGCGGACTCATCGGTGCGGCCCTGCGTGGGTCCGCGGTGCGGTGCGGTGCATGTTCGGTGCGTCGAAATACGTCGTCGAAGTCAGGGAGCCGCTCGCCTTCTCGGCGCGCGCAGCCATACGCGCCCGTCAGCGCCAGGCACCGAGGAATTGTCGCAGCCCGAGGTTACCGGCAGCAAGTCGCAATCCGCACCGGCTCGCCCCCCTTCGGCACACCCGAGCGGAGCCGCAGCGCCGCCCCAAGCACGCCTTCGGCCGTACCCGCCCCCTGCGCGGCTGCCGGCACCGGCACACGGCCGACCGGAGGGGCATCCCGCGCGCACCCGGCTCGATCTGGCCGGAGTCGGCCGCTCGTGTCTCGGGGATGCGAGCGTACCGAAGCCGCCAGGTCGCCTCCGAGGAGCCTCGAGCGCCGCCCACCGAGCGATCTGCGGGGCTTCCCCGCCCCGCAGCGCGACGGTCCAAACGCCTCGCACGCCGCGGCCCGACCTCCCCGGCAGATGTCCAATGGATGACGACGGCCGCCCGACTTCGCGTCTAGAAGCCCCCCCCTGCACACCGACGCCGTCATTTTTTCATCAACCGATGGACGAATACCAGATTTAATATCAGTGAGTTACGAGATCGTGACAGTCTCGTGACCGTCTTGTCACATTACTTTCACATTACTGTCATCTAATCGTCACCCGCGGAGGCGCGCTGCGGCGCCGCCGTGGCAACCGCAATGCAGGTGTCCGAAGACTGGTTGTCATGCAACCGTCATCAGGAACGCCGCGGCGTGGGCCGCACGACGCAGCACTCGAGAACAACGCGGCAGAGGAGTGTCACCACGATCGGCCCGACGCATCCGGCGCGCGAACTGCCCCTGGGGCGGCCGCGAGCGAACGGAGGGCGGCGGGCAGACGCGAGGACGGGAGGATCGCCGCGCGAGGCCTCGGTAGAGGCTCTTGCGGCACAGCGGCATGTGCGAATGCGTTGCATCGAGTCGGACTGAGACAGTCGCGGTTGCCCCAGAGCCCACCACCTAATGAGTGTCCCCATGAACATGAGACTCGCCATGAACTTCACGTCGAACGCTCGCGGCAGACGCGCCGCAGCACGCACCCTGATCAGCCTCGGCGCGTTCGCCGTGGCCGCCGTCGGCACCCCGGCGTTCGCGCACACCCCGAGCGCCCCATCCATCCAGACCGGCCCGCTCACGCTGACCTTCGGCGGGTTCGCCGAGCTCGCCACCGTGTACCGCAATCGCAATCAGTCGGCGGACATCGGCTCGGACTTCAATACCGGCATCCCCTTCGCCAATAACCCGAACAGCTCGATCTCCGAGTTCCGCGAAAGTGCCCGCCAGAGCCGCTTCTCTCTGCTCGCCCAGGGCGCAAAATTCGACGGGATCCGCGCCGAGTCCTACATGGAGACGGATTTTCTCAGCGCCGGGGTCACCTCGAACTCCCGCGAGAGCAACAGCTACACGCTGCGCATGCGGGTGTTCTACGCCCGCTTCACCACCGATTACGGCCTGGACGTGCTCGCCGGTCAGAACTGGAGCCTCGCGACGCTCTACAAGGACGGCCTG
>JAPTUI010000183.1 GCA_028067895.1 Pseudomonadota bacterium
CGCGCGCATGGCGTTTTGCCAGGGTCGGTCGGCGAGTGCGTGCTGCGCGATGAAGCGGGCCGGGCCGGCGATGGTCCAGGGTCCCCGCCGGTCCTCGAGCACGTCGAGGAATTCCTGGGCAGCCAGCACGAACCCGACGCGTGCACCGGCGAGCCCGAAGAATTTGCCGAGCGAACGCAGCACGATGAGCCCTTCGAGCTCGGTGCATGAGGCGATGCTGTCCGACGGGTCCGCATCGGCGAAGGCTTCGTCGACGATTAGCCAGCCCCCACGGGCGGCGAGGCGCGCATGCCACTCGAGCAGGTGAGCGCACGCAATGCGCTCCCCGGTCGGGTTGTTCGGATTGACGAGCACCAGCACATCGAGCGCGTCCGCGGCGGATGGGCAGTCGGCGATCGCGAGCGGCGCGACTTGGTGTCCCGCCTCGCGCCAGCGTAATGCATGCTCGGCGTAGCTCGGTGCGAGCACACCAACCGTCCCAGGCGCGCGAAGCTGCGGCAGATGCATGATTGCGGCCTGAGAGCCGGCGACCGGCAGGACCTGAAGCACGCCGAAATAGCGCTGTGCTGCCGCGAGGAGCCCGTCATCGTCCTCTGGCAGGCGAGCCCAGGCCGAGCGGGGCACATCGATGCCGCACCAGGACGTCGGATTGACCCCGGTCGACAAGTCGAGCCACTGCTCGAGCGCGATGCCATAGCGCTGCGCGGCGCGGCGAAGCCTTCCGCCATGCTCAAGCATTGAGCCACCGGTTGAGCGGTCCGATGAGTGCCGCTACAGCGATCCACAGCAGCAACGCGCGCAGAACGAGACGACGGGCGCGCGAAATATCGCCGATTTCGACTGGCCGTCCCTCGCCCAGGTCGGACCGTTCGCGCCAGCGTCCGTGGTAGAAGGCCCCGCCGCCCAGACGGACCTGCAATGCCCCAGCACCGGAAGCCATCACCGGTCCGGCGTTGGGACTGTCCCACGCCGGGGCCTGCAGCCGCCAGCAACGCAGGGCGCTCGCTGCGTGTCCTACCACCGCATAGCTGAGCGCGGTCAAGCGTGCGGGCAGGAAATTCATCACATCATCGAGGCGGGCCGCGGCCCACCCGAATTGACGATACCGGTCGGTCCGATACCCCCACATCGCATCGAGCGTATTGATGAGTCGGTAGGTCAGTGCCCCCGGGACTCCGGCGAGGAGGAACCAGAACAGCGCGCCGAAGAGCGCATCATTGCCGTTTTCGAGCAACGACTCCACGGTCGCGCCAGCGATCCGGTGGAGATCCATGTCCGAGGTATCCCGGCTCACGATCGCGCCGACGCGCCGACGGGCCTCGGCCAGATCGCCGCGGCGCAGCGCACGTTCTACTGAATTAGCATGTTCATGCAGGCTGCGGTGGCCGATGACGAGATAGAGAATCCCGATGGCGAGCAGCGGAGCGAAGTGGGTGTATCGATCGAGCGCCCAAAGCACGAGCACGGGGGGCGTGACGGCCGTCAGCACTGCAATCACACCGCCAAAATAACCTCGCGCTGCCGCGTTTTCGGCGGGCCCGCTGATGGTGCTGGGGTTCAGCCATTCCTCCAGGCGTTGCGCGAGTCGGCCAAACCCAACCAGCGGGTGCCAGTGAGATGGCTCGCCAAGCAGTCCATCGAGCAGCGCCGCGGCGATGATCTCGAAGACCGTCATGGCGACCCGCGGCGCCCAAGGGAGTGGGCCGGTTCGGCGGGATTCACCCCCATCGCCGCCGCGCCCGGGCGAGCGATCTCGTGGGCGCACTGCGTGATGATCTCGCGTAGCTGGCGTAAGCCATCGGTCAGGGCGGCGGGTCCCGGCTGCAGAATTTCGCAGGATTTGATCTCGAACAGCCGTCCGTGGCGTACGGCCGGGATGTCTTGCCACCCGTCGCGCTCGAGCACGCGGCGGCGATTGAACTTCTTGCCGCACCATGAGGCGATCAGCACATCAGGGGCGCGTCGGACCACCTCGAGCGGGTCGGCGATGACGCGATTCTTGGCCCCCGGTCGTATCGAGAGCTCCGGGAAACAGTCCTCGCCGCCGGCGATCCCGATGAGTTCCGCTGTCCAGCGGATACCGCCGATCAGCGGGTCATCCCATTCCTCGAAATACACGCGTGGTCGGCACGGCAGCTCGAGTGCTGCGCGGCGGGCCGCCTCGAGTCCGCCGCGCAACCCCTCGATCAGTGCTTGCGCGCGCTCTGGCACCCCGACCATCCGACCGAGCATGCCGATAAAACCGAGAATCTCCTCGACGCTGCGCTGATTGAAAATGTGCACCTCGAGCCCCTGGCGGGCGAGCTCGGCGGCGATGTCGGCCTGCAGATTGGAGAATCCGAGCACGAGGTCCGGCTCAAGCTCGACGATCCGCTCGATCTTTGCGCTCGTGAACCCGGAGATCTTGAGCTTTTCACGCCGCGCTCGCGGCGGCCGCACGGTGAACCCGGAGATGCCGACGATGCGATCCTCCTCACCCAGAAGGTACAGTGTTTCCGTGCTCTCCGCGGTGAGGCAGACGATGCGGCGCGGCCCCAGGCTCATTCTGCGTCCTCCGGCCAGCGATTCTCATACAACATGTCGGTCAGGGGCCGGGGCTGCCGCCAGCGCTCGATCGCGAGGCGCGGAGCCGGATCGAACGCCTGCACATGGCCGAGACACAGCAGCGCAATCGGGCGCGCATTGGGCGGAAAGCGCAGCAGGGCGGCGAGCGCCTGCGGCTCGAACATCGAGACCCAACCCAGACCCAGCCCTTCCGCGCGGGCGGCGAGCCAGAGGTTTTCAATGGCGCAGGCCACGGACGCCAAG
>JAPTUI010000035.1 GCA_028067895.1 Pseudomonadota bacterium
TTACGCGCGCCTCTCAACTATCACCCTATCAGCCATGCAGATGCACGCAAGACTATCAGACGAATCCGGGTGTGTCCAGCGCCATGTTCAGACAGGCGCCGGGCCAAAGATGTGGGTAATAGAAAGCCTGAGGGAGGGCTGGACACAAAGAAGTCGGTCTGGTAGTCTTCCGCGCGTTGCACTGTAATGCGGAGGGTGTTTGGGCAGCGCGCGGAACAGATCGCGAAGCGACGATCCCGAGGTGCAGGCTATTATTGAGGCCGGCACCGGGTCGGTGGAGCTCACACCCCAGACTCCACCACCCGCGTCATCGGCAGGCGTTCTCCGTATACTGAGGACTAATTCCGGCCTCGCCGAGCCATCAGAGCCCGAGTAGTCTGCGGATGCGCGCCGCATCCGCAGCCCCGCCGGAAAAGTCGTCAAACGCTCGATCAGTGACCCGGATGATATGGTCGCGGATGAATGGTGCACCTTCCCGAGCGCCATCTTCCGGATGCTTCAGACAGCACTCCCACTCGAGAACGGCCCAGCCTGGATAGTCGTACTGCGCCAGTTTGCTGAAAATCGCGGTAAAGTCCACCTGTCCGTCGCCGAGGGAGCGGAACCGCCCGGCACGCTCCACCCAGCTCAGGTATCCACCGTATACGCCTGTGCGTCCATTGGGACGGAATTCCGCATCTTTCACGTGAAAACATTTGATGCGTGAGTGGTAGATGTCGATGAACGACAGGTAATCGAGCTGCTGCAGCACGAAATGACTGGGGTCGTACAGGATGTTCGCCCGCGGATGGCCGCCGACCGCCTCGAGAAAGCGCTCGAAACTCGCCCCGTCGTGCAAATCCTCACCCGGATGCAGTTCGAATGCCACATCGACACCCGCCTCATCGAAGGCATCAAGGATGGGCCGCCAGCGCCGCGCGAGCTCCGCAAACGCTCCATCGATGAACCCGGCCGGCCGCTGTGGCCAAGGATAAAATAGATGCCAGGCAAAAGCACCAGAGAACGTCGCATGAGCCGGTAAGCACAGGTTGCGGCTTGCCCGTGCGGCGAGCTTCATCTGATCCGCCGCCCACTGCTGACGCTGCCCCGGCTTGCCGTGCAGCTCGGCCGGCGCAAAGCCGTCGAACAATTCGTCATAGGCCGGGTGACTCGCGACAAGCTGTCCCTGCAGATGGGTCGCCAGCTCACTCAGCACAAGTCCGTGAGAGTCGAGTATGCCCTGCACCTCGGCGCAATATTCCTTACTGGCGGCGGCCGTCTCAAGATCAAACAGGCGCTTGTCCCAGCTCGGGATCTGCACGGCCTTATACCCGAGCTGCGCCGCCCACTGCGCTATCCGCTCCAGAGCGTTGAACGGCGCCGAGTCGGACGCGAATTGGGCGAGAAAAATTCCTGGACCTTTGAGTGTCTTCATATTCTGCCGCTCAATCCACCTGAACCCACGCCGACCGCTCACTGCTCTCGATCGCCCGCTCGATAAAGGTCATTCCACGCACTCCCGCCTCGATGCCGCAGAGCGTCTCGCTCCAGGCTCGCTCATCACCCTCGCCACGTCGGTGCAGCAGGCCGGCAAACTCCCGATAAATATTCGCGAAGGCCTCGATATAACCCTCCGGATGGCCCGCGGGCAGGCGAGTGGCCTGCCGCGCGGTCGTGCCAAGATATGCACAGCCCGCATGCCGAGTGTCGCTCGGCCGATCCGGCCAATGCACGGTCAGGCGATTCGGCTCCTCCTGCTTCCAACTGATCGATCCTTTGCTGCCATACACACGCAGATCTAGCCTGTTGCGCTCACCGAGTGCGATCTGGCTGGCATGAAGAATCCCCGGTGCCCCGTTGTCGAGACGCAGCAGAACATTGCAGTCGTCATCCAGCGCGCGCCCCGGGACTATGCGCGACAGGACCGCGAAGACGGCCGCCACCTGCCGGCCGGTGACGTATTCGAGGAGATTGAACGCATGGACACCGATATCACCAATACAGCCGCCTGCTCCGGCTTGGGCCGGATCGGTGCGCCAGGCGGCCTGGCGGTTCTCGCCCAGTTCAAGGCGCTCGGTGAGCCAACCCTGCGTGTATTCGACCACAACCTTGCGAATATCTCCGAGGGCTCCGCTGCGGCAAATGTCCCGCGCCTCTCGGACCAGGGGATAGCCGGTATAGGTATGGGTCAGAACATAAAGCTTCCGACTGCGGCTCACCTCCTCGCGCAGCTCAAGTGCTTCCCGCAGCGTCGTGGTAGCGGGCTTGTCGCTCACCACATGAAATCCGGCTCGCAGTGCGGCGCGAGCCGCCTCGAAATGCAGCACGTTCGGCGTTGCGATGGTCAGGAAGTCCGCGCGGTCCGGGCGCTGCTGCTCCTGTGTCAACAATTCCGTGCAGCTACGGTAGGTGCGTTCGGGAGTAATGCGATAGCTCCGCCCGGCCTCGGCGGATTTCTCTGGGCGTGAGCTGAACGCCCCCGCCACTAGCTCAATGTCCCCGTCCAGTTGCGCCGCCATGACGTGCACCGGACCGATGAACGATCCCGGTCCTCCTCCCACCATCGCCATCCGAAACCGATGCATTGCGGCCTCTAACGCGTTTATCTCCCTGCTGTAAACGTTACCATCTCGGAACCCACAAGGTCAACCGCAACGCCTGAGCACCGTAGATAGCGCGCTTACACCGCCCCGCCACGTGCCACAGCTCGAGTCCGACGGCAGGAAAGCGTCTCACCGGGTACTGGTCTAGACTCGGTTGATGGGTAGTGATAAAGCGGACGCCCCCGTAGCGGGCGACGAGCGTATTCACCTGGTGACCGT
>JAPTUI010000632.1 GCA_028067895.1 Pseudomonadota bacterium
ATACTCGGCCCGACATCTACGGTCGCACGGGCAATTCCGGCGTGTCGGTGGCCACGCTCGATGACATGAAGAAGCTCTACTCGGGCTTCGATCTGGCGCGACCGACGACCTCGGTGTCGATGACCATCAATGGCCCGGCGCCGATGATCCTGGCGATGTTTCTGAATACCGCGATCGACCAGCGGGTCGAGCGGTACCTGCGTGCCGAGGGCCGCTGGCGCGAGAGTGAGCAGCGCATTGAGGCCCTGCACCGCGCCGCGGCCGAGCGTGGTGTCGCCCCGCCGGCCTACCGCGGCGAGTTGCCGGCCGGCCACGACGGTTCCGGGCTCGCGCTGCTCGGCGTCACGGGCGATCAGTTACTCGAGCCGGAGGTTTACGAGCGCATCAAGGCGGAGACCTTGAGCGCGGTGCGCGGCACGGTGCAGGCAGACATCCTCAAAGAGGACCAGGCGCAGAATACCTGCATCTTCTCCACCGAGTTCGCGCTGCGCATGATGGGCGACGTGCAGCAGTACTTCATCGAGCGGCGGATCCGCAATTTTTACTCCGTGTCGATTTCCGGCTACCACATCGCCGAGGCCGGTGCGAACCCGATCTCGCAGCTCGCCTTCACGCTCGCCAACGGCTTCACCATCGTCGAGTACTATCTGGCGCGCGGCATGACGATCGATGACTTCGCGCCGAACCTGTCGTTCTTCTTCTCCAACGGCATGGATCCGGAGTACGCCGTGATCGGGCGGGTCGCCCGACGCATCTGGGCGCGTGCAATGCGCGATCTGTATCACGCCGGGCCGCGCAGCCAGATGCTCAAGTACCACGTGCAGACCTCTGGGCGCAGTCTGCATGCACGCGAGATCGCCTTCAACGACATCCGCACGACCCTGCAGGCGATGTATGCGCTGTTCGACAACTGTAACAGCCTGCATACCAACGCCTACGACGAGGCGCTCACCACGCCGACCGAGGAGAGCGTGCGCCGGGCGGTGGCGATCCAGCTGATCATCAACCGCGAGCTGGGGTTGAACAAGACCCAGAACCCATGGCAGGGCTCGTTCGCCCTGGAATACCTCACCGACATGGTCGAGGAGGCGGTGTACCGGGAATTCGAGGCCCTCACCGAGCGCGGTGGTGTGCTCGGTGCCATGGAAACCATGTACCAGCGGGGCAAGATCCAGGAAGAGTCGCTCTACTACGAGACCCGCAAGCACGACGGCAGCCTGCCCATCGTCGGCATCAACACGTTCCTGTCGAAGTCGGATGCACAGAGCGAGCATGCCCACGCCGAGCTGATTCGCTCGACGGAGGAAGAGAAGCAGGCTCAGGTCGCCGCGGTGCAGGCCTTCCAGGCGCGCAACGCCGAGTGCTCCGCGCAGGCGCTTGCCCAACTGAAGGAAATCGCGCGAGGCGGTGGCAACGTGTTCGAGGCGCTGATGCAGACCGCCAAGGTCTGCTCACTCGGCCAGATCTCCCACGCCCTCTACCAGGTCGGCGGCCGCTACCGGCGCAACATGTGAGGACAGGTCCGGTTCCCCGAGCACGCTGAGGATGGCCGCGCGCGCTTGCTCGCGCAGCAGAGCGGCGCGCTGTGGGTGCGGGACGTCCGGCGGGGCGATGGGCGGCAGAATCTGTACCTCGAGCCGGGCCGGACGGGGAAGCTCACCGCGCGGGGAGAGCGCCGCGCGGGTGCCGCGGACCACGGCAGGTACCACCGGGCAGCCGGCCCGCGCGGCCGTGGTGAAGGCACCGCTGTGAAATTTCAGCAGTCCTGGGGTCGGGGTGAACGTGCCTTCGGGAAAGAACACCAGGGATTGTCCGGCGCTCGCGGTGCGCAGTACGCGCAGTGCATCGGCTGCGCCCCGCCGTCGGTCGAAGCGTTCGACGAACTGCGAACCGATACGCTTCAGGAACGTTCCGGCGAGCGGTACGCTCGCCATTTCACGCTTGATGACGAAGCCGAACCGCGCGGGTAGCGCCGCGGTGAAGACCGGACCGTCGAGATAGCTGGCATGGTTGGCGACCACCACGCACTGGCCGCTCGGCAGGTGCTCGAGTCCCCGCACCTTCAGGCGCATGCCGGCGCCGATGAGCAGCAGCCGCGCCATGCGCCGGGCCGCGGCCCGGCGGCGCGCGAGGCCCGGCAGTGCCGTGGTGAGCAGCAGCGCCCCCACGCCCATGACCAGAAACAGCGCCGCGGCGTACAGCGAGAAAGCGAGCCTCAGCGGCAGCAAGGCGAGCGAGCGCCGCGGGGCGGATGGCGAGGGTTCCTGGAGCATCGTACGGTCGGCGCGTCGGGTATTGTGAACAGATTCTCTATTACGTTAACAAGAGGGCCTGAGTGTGATCATCATCACGTCGCCACGCGGCGCATGATCACCATACTGTGCCTGCCACCGTGGCGCTGGAGTTTCTGCCGACAGAGTCCAGTCTGTCGCACGGCGCATACGGACCAGCAGCGAGGCGGAAATTGTCGAACGATTCTCCCGTAATTGCCAAGCCTGCCCAGCCTGATGCGGATCCGGCGGTCACCCGCTTTCTGGATACCGTGTGGATGGAGCGGGGGCTTTCGGCCAATACGCTCGCGGCCTACCGGGCCGATCTCACCGCGCTGTCGCGCTGGCTGACCGAGCGGCGGGTTCCGATCCTCGGTACGAGCCGCCAGGATGTGCAGGACTTCATCGCCTGGCGCGTGCAGGCCGGGGCTCGGCCCCGCTCGACGGCGCGCCAGCTCTCGAGTTTTCGGCGCTTCTTCCGCTACCTGATGCGCGAGAGCCTGATTCGCGAGGACCCGACGGCGCA
>JAPTUI010000454.1 GCA_028067895.1 Pseudomonadota bacterium
GGATCGCAGGCGCCGCCGGCGCTCGGCGCCGCGTCGCTGCTCGACTTCTCGGTGGGCGTGACGCTGGACGGCGAGGCGCTGAGGGAGACGGAACTGCGCCAGCTCGCGCAGGCGGCCGACGGCCTGGTGCGGCTGCGCGGCCGCTGGGTCGAGGCCGACGGCGAGAAGCTGGCCGCGGCGCTCGAGCACTGGCGCAGCGTGGCGCGTGAGGCCGCCGCCGGTGGCCTGAGCTTCTACGACGGCATGCGATTGCTCGCGGGCGCTGCCCCCGGCGCCGCGCTCACCGAGCTGCCCGAGGCGCTGCGCGAGTGGAGCGGCATCGAGGCCGGGCCGGGTCTGCGCGCGCGGCTCGAGCGGCTGCGCCACCCGGAGGCCGAGCCCGACCCGGTGACGGCGGGCGTCACGGCGACCCTGCGGCCTTATCAGAAGACGGGCGTGAAGTGGCTGCGGCTCATGAGCGAGCTCGGGCTCGGAGCGTGCCTGGCCGACGACATGGGCCTCGGCAAGACACTCCAGGTGATCGCCCTCCTCGCCGCGCGCACCCGAGCGGATGGCGCGGGCCCGAGTCTGGTCATCGCTCCGGCGTCCCTGCTCGCCAATTGGCAGAATGAGTTCGCGCGCTTCGCCCCGAAGCTGCGCACGCTCGTGGCGCACCCCGCCGAGAGCGACCTCGATCTGCACTCCCCCGCAGCGCTCGGGCGCGCGCTGCAGAAGATCGACGTGACCATCACGACCTACGGCCTCATCGGTCGCTGCGAGGCGCTGCGCAAACAGGCCTGGGACGTGCTGGTCCTCGATGAGGCGCAGGCGATCAAGAACCCCGGCGCGCGGCAGACCCGGGCGGTGAAGACGCTGCAAGGCCGGGCCCGCATCGCCCTGACGGGCACGCCGATCGAGAATCGGCTCTCCGACTTGTGGTCGCTGTTCGACTTTCTCAACCCCGGACTGCTCGGCAGCGCCCGGGTGTTTGCCGAGGCCGCCAAACGCCTCGCCAAGGCCCCCGAGGCCTACGCGCCGCTGCGCCGACTGGTGCAGCCCTACATCCTGCGGCGCCTGAAGACGGATCGGCGAGTGATCGCCGATCTGCCGGAAAAAACGGAGCTGAACGCCTACTGTGGGCTCACCCGAGAACAGGCGGCGCTCTATCAGCGCTGCGTACGCGAGCTCGCGCGCACGCTCGAGCGCGCCGAAGGCATGGCGCGCCGCGGCGCCGTGCTCGCGCACCTGATGCAGCTGAAGCAGATCTGCAACCACCCGGCGCAGTGGGCGGGCGAGGCACGCTGCGCGCCCGAGCGCAGCGGCAAATTCCTGCGCCTCGCGGAGCTGTGCGGGGAGCTGGCCGAACGGCAGGCGCGCGTACTGGTGTTTACACAGTTTCGCGAGATCATCGCCCCGCTCGAGGCGCATCTCGCGGGCATCTTCGGCCGGCCGGGCCTGACGCTGCACGGCGGTACCGCGGTGCGCGAGCGCCAGCGGCTCGTCGAGCGTTTTCAACGCGAGGACGGTCCGCCGTTTTTCATCCTGTCGCTGAAGGCGGGCGGCACCGGACTCAATCTGACCGCGGCGGCGCACGTGATCCACTTCGACCGCTGGTGGAACCCGGCGGTGGAGAATCAGGCCACGGATCGCGCCTTTCGCATCGGGCAGCGGCGCAACGTGCTGGTGCACAAGTTCATCTGTCGAGGCACCATCGAGGAGAAGATCGCCGCGCTCATCGAGGCCAAGCAGGGCCTCGCGCAGGAGCTGCTCGGCGAGGGCGCCGAGCGGCTGCTCACCGAGATGAGCGATGCGGAGCTGCTGTCAATGGTCGCACTCGACCTCAACAAAGCCTGTGAGGCATGATGCGGCTGCAGATGGTGCGAAGACTGCAAGGGGGATTCGCGATGAACTGGTGGAGATACGCACCGAAGCCGAGCGTGCACGAGCAGCGTGCGCGTGCCGCCCGAGAGGCCAAGCGCCTCGCCGAGCAGCACGCCAAGAAGGGAAGAACCCCACAGCCGGTCCTCATCGAAGGACGCACCATTGCGCGCACCTTCTGGGGCAAGGCCTGGTGCGAGAATCTCGAAGCCTACCGGGATTACGAGTACCGCCTGCCGCGCGGGCGCTCCTACGTGCGCAACGGCGCGGTGCTCGATCTGGCAATCACCCCGGGACGGATCCATGCAGTGGTCTCGGGCTCCACCCTGTATGAGGTCGACATCGCGATCCAGGCGCTGCCGAAGGCGCGGTGGACGGCGCTGAAGAGCGAGTGCGCCGGACAGATCGGCTCGCTGATCGAGCTGCTCGAAGGACGCCTGTCCGAGTCCGTGATGCGGGTCGTCACGCACCCTGAGCACGGGCTTTTCCCCCGCCCGGGTCAGATCGAGCTGCGCTGCAGCTGTCCGGACTGGGCGACGATGTGCAAGCACGTCGCCGCCGTGATGTACGGGGTGGGCGCACGACTTGACCGCGAGCCCGAGCTCTTCTTTACGCTGCGGCAGGTCGATCATGCCGAGCTCATCACTCAGGCGGCCGATCTCGAGGTCGCCCGCGGCAGCGACCGCAAGCGCATCGACACGGCGGATCTCGCCGGAGTGTTCGGCATCGAGATTGCAAAGGCGGAGCGTCCTGATGCGCCCGCACCGCCGCGGGGCGCGCGGGCCAAAACGGCGGGCACAAGGACTCCGCGAGCGAGGCCAAAGAAACCGCCGCGACCGGCCACGTCAGCCTCGAAAGTCAAGAAAGCGGCACGAACCCCGGTCAAACCCGCTGCACCGCGCGTGCGACTCGGCGGCCGCACGCCCACGGCCCGAGC
>JAPTUI010000007.1 GCA_028067895.1 Pseudomonadota bacterium
AGCACCCCGAGCATCGCGCCGGTCGGCTCCCCGCGTGAGGTGGTGAGCGGCGGCAGGGCGTGAAACGCCCGGTACAGATAGGAGGAGCCGTCGATGAGGGCCAGGTCCACGGAGTCGTGCATGGCCCAGTATAGCCACTCGCGGCGTGCCCGACGGACCGCGCCGCCGCCGGTCTTCAGCGCGCGGCGCCGCTCCCCGGTTTCTTCGCGACAGGCTTGTGCTCGGCCGCGGGGGGGGCGGCAGGTGCCGGGTGCATCACCACGGTGCCGTTGCGCGGCGGCAGATAGAGCGGCCCCTTGAAGCCGCAGGCGCTGCAGCCGAACAGAACGGCCGCAGCGGCGAGCAGTGTGCGTCTGTTCATGCGTGGCTCATGCCGCCGAGGCGCGGCGCGGTACCACCGCCATCGTCAGCCGCGAGACGCACACGAGCCGCTCGCGCGCAGCGCGGATCTCGATGCCCCAGACCTGGCTGCGGTGGCCGATGTGAAACGGACGTGCGGTGGCCGTGATCCGGCCGCTGCTCACCGGGCGCAGGTGGTTGGCATTGAGTTCCTGGCCGAGACACATGAAGCGCTCCGGATCGACGCACAGGTTCGCCGCAACACTGCCGACGGTCTCGGCGAGCGCCGCCGACACGCCGCCGTGCAGTACGCCGTAGGGCTGGTGGACCTCCGGCGTGACCTCGAGGGTTGCGCACAGATAATCCGTTCCGAGGTCCGTGAATTGGATGCCGATGCGCGCGGCGAAGCCGCCGCGCTCGATCTTCTGCAGCGACTCCACGGTGAGGGCCGAGAACCATATGCTCATGCGGTGGCATTCTACCGACTCGGCGCCGCCGGCGCGCGCAGAGCATTCCGCGCGTGCGCTGGCCGTGGCACTCTTACTCGAGCGCCGTGCGTCGGCTACCCAGGGAGTAATTCGCGATGCAGCTGTTCACGTTCTTCCGCAGCTCCGCGGCGTATCGCGTGCGGATCGCCCTGAACTACAAAGGCATCGTCTACGAGTCAGTGCCGGTCGATCTGCGCCCGGGCGAGCACCGCCGGCCGGAGTATCTGGCGCGCAATCCCCAGGGCCTGGTGCCGGCGCTCGCCGACGGCGAGGCGGTGATCGGCCAGTCGCTCGCCATCCTCGAGTACCTGGAGGAGACTCATCCCGAGCCCCCGCTGCTGCCGCGCGAACCGCTGGCGCGCGCCCAGGTGCGCGCCTTGGCGCTCGCCATCGCCTGCGATCTGCATCCGCTGAACAACCTGCGGGTGTTGAACTATCTGCGCGGTCCGCTCGGCCAGGACGAGCAGCACGTCACCGCCTGGTATCGGCATTGGATCGGGGTGGTGTTTGCCGGCCTGGAGGTGCAGGCGCGCGCCAGCAGCGATGCGCGAACGCTGTTCGCCGGCCACGTTACTCTCGCCGACGTGTGTCTCGTGCCGCAGCTGTTCAATGCGCGCCGCTTCCAGTGCGACCTCGCGCCATTCCCGACGCTCACGGCCGTCGGGGCGCATCTGGAGTCGCTGCCCGCATTTGCGCAGGCCGCGCCGGCGGCACAGCCGGATGCGTCCTGAGGCGCTCTGTGCCGCTCGTTCAGTCCCGCGTCGTGGCGCTCTGCGGATCGAACAGTTCGGCCTTGAGCCGAAAGGCCGCCGAAATATCCTCATCGCCGTGACCGCGGGCGATCAGCTCGGCGTATTCGCCGAGCATGCGCTCGACCACCGGCAGCGAGACGCCGAAGCGCGCAGCCATGTCGCGGCAGATGGTCAGATCCTTCGCGTGCAGCCGCACGCGAAAGCCTGCCGGATAGGTGCCGCGCACCATGTTCGGCGCACGGTGCACGAAGTACCAACTCGAACCGGCGCCCTTGCCGAGGGTGTCGATGAGTTTCTCGAGCGGCAGACCCTGGGCGCGCGCGAACGCCATGGCCTCCGCCACCGCATCGATGATGCCGGCGCACATGATCTGGTTGGTGGCCTTGGCGGCCTGACCACTGCCGACCGGGCCGAACAGCGTCACGGTGCGGCCCATGGCCGAGAGGATCGGACGGGCCCGCTCGAAGGCCTGCGGATCGCCGCCGCACATGACGGCGAGCGTGCCGTCGCGCGCCCCCTCGGTGCCGCCGCTCACCGGACAGTCGAGAAAGGCCGCCCCCGCGGGGCGCAGCAGTTCGGCCGCACGGCGCGCGGTGTCGGCCGCCACGGTCGAGCAGTCGATGAGCAGCGCGCCGGCGGCGAGCCCCGGCGCCAGTTGGTTCGTGACCTCGAGCACGTCGGCGTCGGCCGACACGCAGCTGACGACGGCATCGACCCGCGTGGCCAGTTCGGCGAGCGAGGCGCTCGAGAGGATGCCGAGCTCGGTGGCGAGCGATTCAGCCTTGTGCGGCGTGCGGTTGTACACCGAGGCGAGCAGACCCGCCTTGTGCAGGTTGCGGGCCATGGGGGCGCCCATGGCGCCGAGTCCGACGAATCCTACGCGCATCGCTGTGGTGGCCTCGTGCTGAGTCGGCCGGCCGGCCGAGGCGCGCCACTATAGGACGATCGGGCCGCCGGTGGAACTCAATCCCCGCCCGGCTGACCGCACCAGCGGTTCATGGTGGCGCGGGCCTTGATGCGGGCCGCCGTGGCCTGCGCGTCGCTCAGGTAGTGGCGCTGATTGTGTGCGCCGGTGGTGAACAAGCGACGCGCGAAGATCAGCCGATGATAGACCGCCTTGGCCTGCGTGCAGCGTTTGGCCCGCAGCTTCGCCTCCTCGGCGTGCACCGCGCGCGCATCGGCGGCGTGCTGGATCATGCGGTCGGCGGCGTGGTCCTCGGCACGGACGCTCGATGCCGTGCCCGAAGAGGACGTGGAGGCGCCCTGCGCAGTTGCCGCGACCCGCACGGCGCCGGGGCGCCATTGATCGCTGTAATGAACCACCCCGTGCTTGTCCACCCAGCGGTAGACGCCGGCGTGCGCCGGCGCCAGCGCTCCGAGCAGCACTGCAGCGGTCAGCAGACTGAAGAACATCGTGGTGCGTGACATGAGCGCCTCCGGGCGCCGCGGCAGGTTCAGCGCCGCGACGTCGATATTTACTCTGGCACAGCTGTGCGCGCCAGACCAGGGGCTGCCTCTCACAATCGACGCGCCCCCGGCCGCGGTGCGGCGGCCGGGGGCGCATCATCTTCAGCGCCGCTACATGTCGTAGGCGCGCTCGCCGTGCACCGTGATATCCAGACCCTCGCGCTCCTCCTCCTCGGACGCCCGCAGTCCGAGCGTGAGCTTCAGCAGATAGAAGCCGATGGCGGAGACCACCGCGGTCCAGACGATCACCACGCCCACAGCCTTGGCCTGGATGATCAGCTGCGCCCACAGGCCCGGATAGGCCGATCCGCCGGGTCCGCCGAGGGCCGGGTCGTTGAAGATGCCGGTGGCCAGTGCGCCGAAGATGCCGCCGAGCGCGTGCACCCCGAAGACATCGAGCGCATCGTCGATGCCGATCATCTTCTTCAGTCCCGTCACCCCCCAGAAGCACAGCGGACCGACCGCCAGGCCGATCGCGAACGCGCCGGGGATTCCGACGTTGCCGGCCGCCGGCGTAATGGCGACCAGTCCGGCCACCGCGCCCGAGGCGGCCCCCAGCATCGAGGGCTTGCCCTTGATCAGCCACTCCGCGCCCATCCAGGTGAGCACCGCGCAGGCGGTGGCGAGGTAGGTGTTCATGAACGCGAGCGCCGCGGAGCCGTTCGCCTCGAGCGCCGAGCCGGCGTTGAACCCGAACCAGCCGAACCACAGCAGCGAGGCGCCGATCATGGTCATGGTGATGCTGTGCGGGGGCATCGGCTCCTTGCCGAGCCCGAGGCGCTTGCCGAGAAACATCGCGCCGACCAGTCCGGCCACACCGGCATTGATGTGCACCACGGTGCCGCCGGCGAAATCGAGCGCGCCCCACTGCCAGAGCAGTCCACCGACGGGCTTGGCGCCCGCGGCGGTATCCAGTCCCGGCCAGTACCAGACCATGTGCGCGACCGGGCAGTAGCAGAACGTGAACCAGAACACCATGAACAGCAGGATGGCGGTGAATTTCACCCGCTCCACCAGCGCCCCGAGGATCAGGCAGCAGGTGATCGCCGCGAAGGTGGCCTGGAAGGCGACGTACACCAGTTCGTTCAGGACCACACCCTTGTCGAAGGTGCCGATCGTCGAGAACGCACCGGTCTTGGCGTTGAACGTGCCGGCGAGAAACAGCCGGCTGAAGCCGCCGATGAAGGCGTTGCCAGCGGTGAACGACAGCGAGTAGCCGTACACACACCACAGGACGCTGATGAGGGAGAAGCCGACGAATACCTGCATCAGCACCGAGAGCATGTTCTTGGTGCGGACCAGGCCACCGTAGAACAGGCCCAGCGCCGGCACCGACATCAGCAGCACCAGTGCCGTGGAGGTGAGCATCCAGGCCGTGTCTCCCTTGTCGGGGACGGCGGGGCCGGCCGAGGCCAGCGTGGGGATGAGGATCGCGGTCAGGGCGAGGGCCCGGGCCGCGAGGCGGCGTGTGCGGAGGGTCGAAGCGCGGCGCATGTGTTCTCCCGGACGGTTGGCGTGAGGCGCGCCGCCGGCCGCCACGGTCTCCCTTCAGGGGGTGCACGAGCGGCCGGGACACGCGTAAGCTGATGCCGCGGGCGCTGGTGCAGAATCCATGCCATGACAGATTTTCCTGGCGCTTCCAGCGCTTGCGCGTGTCCGCGATCGCAGGCTGCACCGTCTTGGTGCCTCCGCGGCCGCTCGACGCCCCACTGCGGGGCATGCTGAACGAGGTCAGAGACAATGGATATTTTCGGGATCGACGCGATGGCCCGGCGCCTGGCCGAGAGCGTGCCGCCGGGGCTGCGCACCGTGCAGAAAGACTTGGAGAACAACTTCCGGGCCGTACTGCGCGCCAGCCTGAGCAAGCTCGATCTGGTGAGCCGGGAGGAGTTCGACACCCAGATGCGGGTGCTGCAGCGCACCCGCGAGCGGCTGGCCGAACTCGAGGCACGGCTGCAGGCGCTCGAAGCGGCCGGACCGCAGCCGCACTGAAGCACCGCCCGGCCGAACGGGCCGGGCGGGTCTGCGGCGCCCGGCGCCGCAGGTTACTTCGGCTTGCCCTTGACCATCTGCGGGTCGACCAGCGAGACCATGTAGTTCACCGCCCGCTTGACGACCGCATCCGGCAGACCCGGGCGACCACCCTTGGCGGGCATGATCCCACTCGAGCCGTGAAAGCCGTGCAGCGCGTGGTCGTAAAGCGTGGCCAGCCCCTTGGCCAGGTGCCGGGCCCAGGCGGCCTTGTCGCCGGCCTTCGGTGCGCCCGCGACCCCCGGCCCGTGACAGGCGCTGCAGGTCTGTTCGAACAGCGCCTTGCCGGTGGTGGGTACGCCAAGCCCGCCGCTGCTGCCGGTGCTGCTGGCGGCGCCCGCCGCAGGCGCGATCGCGAGGCCGGCATTGTTCTGCCCGGCAATCGCTTCGCGCTGGAACGGCGTGACGCGCTGCTCGACCCGGTGGATGTACTCGGTGTCCGACAGGATCTGACGTTCCTGCGTGCGGCTACCGACGTAGCGGGCGAAGATGAAGATCAGGATGGCGATCGTGACCAGGAGGCCGATCACCATGCTGAACACGTTGATGAAGTGCGAGTCCTGCTTGCTCACGAGACCTCTCTGGGGAATCCGTGAACGCGGAAGGCGCAGTATAACCGCTCGCAGGCCGCGTGGCTGAAGCCCTGGCCACCGGGGGCACATCCGCCCGCCGCACGTGGCATCCGGGCGGTGAGGCGCGTATGATCCGCGGGCGCTGGCGCAGGCGGCCGCGCCGGAGATGCTCCGGATCGACCACCCGTCTGGCCCTTCCTCAGGGTCAGCCGCGCCACCACGCAGCGCGCCCGTAGCTCAGCTGGATAGAGTACTGCCCTCCGAAGGCAGGGGTCACTGGTTCGAATCCAGTCGGGCGCGCCAATTTATAATAATAAAATCAGTTCGTTATATTCGGAGTCCGCTCGATCCAGTTCCAATTTGACCTCATGCTTGGTCGCGCCCTGGTTACTCCTGGCGCGCACGTTCGTGGCATTCCAATCCGCTCGCCGCAGCTGACATTCACCGTGTAGCCGCCCGCGCGGTCGTGAGCGGCGTCCAGAATTTCCACAGGGGTCATGGCTCATCTCCATGCCGGGCGTCGGAGGCCTCTCGTAACCCTGGTCGGCATCGCCGATGCGTAGGGAAAGCTTTCCCCGCGGCGTGTTCGAGATCGCGATCCAGTGACTTCCAATGGGCGGACCATTGACTCCCAATCAGCCGGTCAGCGCACGTCCAATCTTCCGGATTCGGGGATGGCATGTTCGGGCGATTTGTGGAGCTACGGGCGGAGGAAGCCGTTCTATCTCCGCCTCGTCAAGGTGTAGCGCGCACTCAAGGGCCAGGACGTACGCAAAACCCATGGAAATTTGTCGGGTTTTGCGAATCGGATGAACGGCACCCTCCCAGAAGGCGTCTAACTTTAACGTATCTCAAATACGCGAAAGTTTGGATTTCTCTTGCAAGGCGCCCACCTTGGTGACACCTTCGCGTATCTGAAGTACGCGAAAGTTAGCAATCATGCCCCTCCACCTCGTCGGTGAGACGATCGACAAGACCCGCAGCCACTACCTCTCCGAGACCGGCAAGCTCGTCCAGCTCATGCGGGGAATCTATGTCGATGCGGGCGATGACATCGACGAGGTCGTCCTCAGACACGCCGTGCGGATCGCCCGCTACCTCTATCCCAGGGCCTACCTGTCTGCCGCCAGTGCTGTTCTGCTCGGCCCTACCTGCGATGGACGGCTCTACCTGACCGGACGGCGCATCCAGCGGACGCGCATCCGCGGGTTGGAGATCGTGCAGAACAGGGCGCCCGAGAGGCCCTCGACCGCGTCCGCCGTTGTTGCCGACAGCATGGGCGAGTTCCCGGTGGTCGTCTCGGCGCTCCGGCAGCGCTTCCTCGAAGCCTTTCGCCTGCGCAGCGAGCATGCGGCCTCGATCGACACGGGCATGCGCGAGGCCATCGCCGAACGCTTGGTTCAAGAGTACGGCGACCGCAAGGCCGCTGCCGACGCTGTTTGGACACTTGCCCGCGAGAATGGGTGGTATCGCGAAGGGGAAGGCGCAGAGAAGTTCCTGCTGCGCCGGGCACCCATCGCAGCCGTGCGTAACGAAGCCGCCTTCGAGCTGACCGTTGCGTGGCATGGCATTCCGCTCGGAGAGCTCGCACACGATGGCTTCGAGTGGCGATGGACAGCAGCAACAGACGGGCCGGTCTTGCCACCGCTCATTCGTCAAACCACGCCCGGGCGGCTGCCCCCGTTCATCGTCTCGCTGTTGCCCGAAGGGTGGCTGGAGTCCGTACTCAAAGACCCGGATGACCGCGCGCTGCTGCGGACCGGTAAGCGCTACCTGTCCAATATCACCATCGCCGAGAAGAAGGCGGAGCTTGCCCGCCTTCCCAGCGACATGCTGGCCGCACGCCTTGAGGCGTTTACCGGCGACGGAGTCTTCACCGGCACCTACGCGGGGCCGGGACGAGACGCGACTCACCATGATTTCGAGCACAGGCTCGCGCAGCTCTTCGAGAGTGCGGAGACGCCGCGCCTGTCAGGCGTTCAGATCAAGGCACCGATGAGCCTCTCGCTCGAGGGCGTTCTGCGACCAGCGACTGGCCTGCCGTTCACTCACATCCTCAAGCCCGCCGGAACGAGCGGATTTGAAACGCTGCCGCTCGTTGAATGGATCGGCCTCGCGCTTGCGAGAGGCGTCGGGCTGGAGGTTGCGGAACATGCGCTTGTGCTGATGCCGGACGGCATGCCCCCGGCCCTGGTCGTCGAACGCTTCGACATTCGAACACGTGCTGAAGACACGAGCATGCTGGCCATGGAGGACCTGTGCTCGGTGCTTGATCTCGCCCCTAAGGACAAGTACACGGGCACGATCGAACGCGTCGCGCGCGCGGTCCGGCCGCTCTCGACCGATGTCGAAAGCGACCTCCGGACGCTCATCAAGAGGGTTCTTTTGGCCTGGCTGATCGCCGATGGGGACATGCACCTCAAGAACATGGCCGTTCTCAAGACGGCAAAGCCAGGGCAGCAGGCATTTACCTCGGTTCGACTGGCACCTGTCTACGACACGCTCACCACCAGAGTTTTCCCGCGCCTTGAGCACGACCACATGGCCCTCAAACTGAACGGGAAGGACGAGCGCCTGCGCCGGGCCGACTTTGTCGCTGTTGCTACGCTGGCGGGTCTACGCGCTGGCGACGCAAATGAGACGCTGGATGATGTTCTTCGGGCTTTCACCCAGGCCATCGATGGCCTCAAGGTCCCCGCAAGTTGTCTCAATCAGCCAAACGGCGAGGTGGCTGTCGCCAAGGTGCTCGGTATCTGCCGGGAACGCCTCGACGGGTTCGACTGATCATGTCACGGCAGCGAAGTCCCATGGTGCAGGCGCTACGGCCTCATCAATGGGTCCGCTTCGGACCTGCTGAATCTTCGCCCGGCACACCCACGCGATCGCCAGCGGCACAGGCAGGCGGCAGGCCAGCGCCATGAAGGCGATGGCGTCCTCCATCGAATGCGCGCACTCGCCCAAGAACCATTCCGGACAGGCGGCGCGCTCAGGCGCCGGCCGCCTCATCGGAGCGCGCTTCGCGCACTTTTCGCGTCAACCACTGCATCATCTGGTGCATCGCCTGCAGACGGCCCGCCTCGAACGGATGTTCGTGCACGTCGGCATGCAGGGCGCGCGCCTGCGCATCGTCGGGGGCCCGGACCCGCAAGCACTCGCTGATGGGGCAGACGTCGAGCCGGCCCGGCTCGCGCAGCGACATCGGGTCGTGCAGCCGCATCCATTGGTAGGCGAGCGCGCCGAGCCAACTGTGCACGCCGGCGCCGAGACCCCGCCCCACGGGCCGCGCCGCGAGCCACTGCGTCAGCGCTGCGGCCGGCATCGGCCGGCACAGTCCGAAGCCTTGGCCGTACCGGCAGCCGAGCACCATCGCCGCCTCGATGAAGTCCGGGTCCTCCAGTCCCTCGGCCACGACCTCGCGCTCGAGATCCTGGCCGATCTGCACGACGGTGCGGATCAGGCTGAGCGCCTTGATCGGATCGCGGGCCAGGTCCTTCACCAGGTTCTGGTCGACCTTGATGATGTCGAACGGCAGGTCAGCGAGGCGTTTGAGGTTGCTGAAGCCCGAGCCGAGGTCGTCCATGGCGATCTTCACGCCGGTCGCGGCAAGCCGCGTGATGGCCTCATCCACCGTACTGGCCTCGAGCGCCTGGGTCTCGAGCAGTTCGAGCACGAGGTGCTGCCGTGCCATCTGCGCGCTGCGCAACGCCTCCTCGACCCACTGCGCGCAATCGGGGTGCACGAGGGAGCTCGGTGCGAGGTTGATCGCAAGCGCGATCTGCACCTGTTGGTCGCGCCAGCGGCGCAGGTGCGCGAGCCCCTGCTGCAGCCCCTGGCGGAACAGCGAGTCCAGGTCCGTCTCCCCGAGCGCCGGCAGGAATTGTCCGGGCGCGAGCAGCGTCCCTTGCGGGGTGCGCAGCCGCGCCAGCGCCTCGGCCTTCACGATCGTTCCGGTCTCGAGCTCGATCACCGGCTGGACGAACATCTCCACGCCGCCGCTGTAGAGCAGCGCGCGGATCTGCGCGACCTCGCCCGTATCGATGGCGTGTCCGCGGCTTTGCGAAGCCCGCGTCATCTGGTCCCAGCGATTCTGCAGCGACAGCCGCCACGTGCGCATCCAGGCGGAGGTGAACTGGTGCGGGTACGCCCCGAAGAGCATCAACACCGAGTGGATCGCGCCGTGCCGATGCACGGGTATGGTGACCGCGCTGCGGATGGCGAACTCGCTCATCAGCGTCTGCCACGGTGCGGCGCGCGTCTCGCCGCCGAACGCCGCGGTCTCCTGCTGAGTGTCGGTCATCCACGTGTTCGCCACCAATCCTCGGCCCCGCACGTCGCGCGGATCGAGCACCGGATAGAGATTGCGGGCGCGGTGCGCTTCGACGAACGCGACGCACTCGGGGCCGGCGGCGCGCTCGATGACGAGGCGGTTGTGCGCATCGGGCCGGCACACCACCGCGGCGCGCATCCCCGGCAGGCCCGCGAGCGCCTCGAGCTCCGCCTGCACCCAATCGGCGGCCAGTCCCCGGCCGTCTTGCGGCCGGGCGAGCAGCGCCTGGTACTGATCGAGCACCGACTGCATCGATTCGAGCTCGCTCTGCAACTCCAGCTGCAGTCGCGCCTCGGCGGCGCGCAGCGCGCGATAGCGCGTGCGCGTGGTGAGCAGCGCCGCATCGAAATGCGCATGCAGCAGATCCCGGTACAGCCCCATCACCAGGGCCATCGAGGCGCCGGACAGGCCGATCAGCGCGTGCACGGTGCCGAGCCGGCGCGCCGCAGCCTTGGCCTGCTCGGCCGAGGTGCGCGCATCGAGCAGAAAGCGCAGGTGCGCGGCCTGCTTGCGCACCAACCCCTGCAGTTGCTGCTCGGACAGGCACGCCAGGATCGAGGCGGTCTCGGCGCGCTCGCCGAGCTCGCGGTAGAACGCGGCGGCGAACTGTCCGGCCACGGCCTCGATGTGCGGCGCGACGCTCTGCATCAACTCCTGCATCTCCGGCCCGAACGGGTCGAACGCCGCTTCGGCGAGCTGCTCGCCCGGCATCGACACCCCGAGCCGCCACCACTGCGTGCGGTTGCGCTTGGACTGCTTGGCCTGGTACATCGCCGCATCGGCCTGGCGCAACAGCGCCTCTGCCTCTTCCCCGTCGAGCGGAAAGAGCGCCAGGCCCATCGTCATGTCGACCGACGCGGACGTCGCACCGCTCACTTCGAACGGCGTCTCGACGGCGCGGTGCAGATGGCGCAGCGCAGCGCTCAGCTGCGGCAGCTCCTGGGTGCTCTCGAGATCCTCCAGGACCACGACGAACTCATCGCCGCCGAGACGCGCGATGAAATCCGACTCGCGCAGCCACTCGCGCAGGCGCCGCGAGAGCTCGCGCAGCAACTCATCGCCCGCGTCGTGACCGAGCCGGTCGTTGACCGGTTTGAAGTCGTCGAGATCAATCACCCCGAGGGCGAGCGAGGTGCCGCGCCGGCGCGCGCGGGCGATCGCCGGCGGCAGGTATTCCTCGAGCGCGAGCCGGTTCGGCAACCCCGTGAGCGGGTCGGTGCGCGCCATGCGCGCGTCCTGCAGCTGCAGCGAGCGGATGCGCTCCTTCAGATCGAGCTCATCGAGGCCGTGACCGAGCAGAGCGGCGATGCGCGTGCACACTTCGATCGTGCCGGCATCGAACCTCTCGCGCCGCGGCGCGGCGAGCGCGAGGATGGCCCACACCCGAGCGCCTCTGATGATCGGCAGGGCGAGAAGGCTGAACCAGCGATGCGCCCTGAAGCCGGCGTGCCAGGGCTTCAGTGTCGGGTCGGCCAGCGTATCGTTGCAAACGCGCAGCATCCCGGTGTTCCAGGCCTTGACCACGACGGAGGCCGTTTCCCCGTCCGTGAGCTGCGGCGGATCGCAGCGCACCTGTTCGGCACCCTCGCCGTCGAGGGCTAGCACCTCGAAGGCGCCGCCGGCGCCTGGCCTGCCGATCCATGCGGCGTGAAACGGGGTGTCGACTGCAAGCTTGGCGCAGAGGCTTGTCAGCATCTCGTGCTCACGCCGGCACTGGATCAGCACATCGCCGCAGTGCAGCAGCGCCCGGTAGAGCGTCTGCAGATCGAGCAGCTGCTGGCGTTGCAGCAGCAGATCGAAGGTTCGCTGCCCCAGCGCATCCGACAGTCCGCTGACGGTGTCGACGAGGCGGCCGCGGGCCTGCGGATCCTGATCCTCCGGCGGCAGCGCCCGCGCATCGCCGGCCTGGCGCGCCTGGACCTCGCGGGCCATCTGCCGATCGACCTCCATGATGTGTCGCAGCAGCCATTGGGCGAGAAACGACAGCAGCTCGACGCTGACGTCCGCGCCGCAATCGTGGTTGAGCATGCGCGCCTGCTGCAGGAAGCCGCAGAATTTCTCATGAGCCTGCAGATGCATCGTGCGGTGCGCGTCATCCACCCGCCATTGGCGCATCAGCCGCGCCTCGGCGCGGAAGTGATCGCGGGTGTAGTTCGCGAGTGCATCGAGCAGGCCGTCGAGCTCCGCGGGCCGGGCGCCGCGGGCCTGGGCGAGCGCGGCGCGATTGAAGATCTCGAGCAATTGCTGATGCTGCGCATCGAGCAGCGGCTCGCCGGTGGCCATGGCGGCATTCCAGTGCAGCGGCTGCACCTGCGGCGGTTGTTGCGTCTCTGTGCGCGTGGTAGCCAAAGCGGGCGAGGTCCGAATTCGCGTCCTGTGGAACCCGGGCACGACACCGCCCCGGGCAGAGGCCGATCCGAGCGGATTTTGGCGCATCGGCGCGCCGGTGGCCGGACAAACCGCATCATCCTGTGGCATGGGACCGGACACAGCTCTCATTTTTGCGCCGCTCGGCCGCGGGACATCCCCGCGAGGCGGCCGGTGGCGACGGCGGATGAGAGCCTCGGCGCGGCAATCGGTCCGCACTCGACGGCCAGAATCCGTAAAATCCCGGCCTTTCCACCGGACAAGGAGCCGACCGACATGAAACCGATGAGCGCCGCACTGGTCATGGTGCTGCTGGGGCCCGCGACGGCATTCGCCGCATCCTCCACCCCGGCCCCGGCCGCCGCGCATTTCACCGGCAAGGGACAGCTGGGCTTCGTGGCCTCGCAGGGCAATGCGCAGGGCAAGTCCGCCAACGCCGCGATCGACCTGAACTACCTCTCGGGGCTCTGGAAGCACAGCCTGGATCTGTCCGCGCTCTACGGCCAGAGTCTCGGGATCGTCTCAGCCGAGCGCTGGACGGCGATGTGGCAGTCGAACCGCAAGATCAGCGCCGATGCCTATGCCTTCGGCTCGCTGCGTTACGAACACGACATGTTCGACGGCTTTCAGTACCAGGGGAGCGGCGCGCTCGGTGTCGGCTACACGCTGATTCACTCCAAGACGACGACGCTCAGCACCCAGGTGGGTGCCGGTTACATGGTCTCGCGACCCGAGACCTTGACGTCCATCGCGCTCGCGAATCCGACCCGGACCTTCATCGAGCGCATCCCGCAGCCGAGTGAGCGCTATGCGATCGGCACCCTCGGGGTCAATTACGAGCACACGATCACCAGCACGACCTCGGTGAGCGACAAGCTGCTGGTGAACGCCGGTTCGGTCAACACGCTGGTGACGAACGACCTGGCGTTCATCGTCAAGGTTTCCACGCAGTTGGCGGTGAACCTCGGCTACCACATCCAGGACAACACGCACCCGGCCGCGGGCATCCAGCACCTGGACTCGACCGAGACCGTCAATCTCGTCTACGCGTTCTGAGCGGTCGCGGGGCGGCGCAAGTCCTCGATCACGGTGCCGACGGCGAGCGTCTCGCGGTCGTGCGCCTCGTCCCGCCAGGGCTCGGCCAGCGCCTCGGCGTACCAACTGCGCATCGGTGCCAGCGCAAGCAGCCGCTCGGAGTAGGCGAGTGCCGCCGGGGCGAGCGGCAGTCCGTAGGTCTGGATGCGAAAGGCTACGGGGGCGAAGAATGCGTCGACGGCGCTGAATGCGCCGCCGGCGAGGAACGGTCCGGCAAAGCGCGTCAGACCCTCCTGCCACAGCGCTTGCAGGCGCTCAAGATCGGCGCGCAGCTGCGGCTCGATGCGGTGCAGACGCACCCGCAGCCCGCAGGTCATGCTGCAGATCTGGCGCAGTGCGCCGAAGCCGGCGTGCATCTCCGCGGCGGCCGAACGGGCAAAGGCGCGCGCGCGCGCATCGGCCGGCCACACGCCCTCGTGCCGTTCCGCGAGGTATTCCACGATCGCCAGTGATTCCCACACCACCGTGTCCCCGTCGTGCAGGCAGGGCACTTTGCCGTGCGGGGAGAAGGTGCGGAAATCGTGCGGTGCATCGCCGGAGCCGAACGGCACGAGCCGCTCCTCGAAGAGGATGCCGAGGGTGCGCATCAGCACCCAGGGGCGCAGTGACCAGGACGAGTAATTCTTGTTGGCGATGTACAGGGTATACATGGTGGACGCTGCGGATCAGGCCTCTTCGGCAACGGCCTGCACGGCCGGGGCGCGCCGGCGGCGCGAGTTGGCGAGTATGACACCGCCAATGACCAGTGCGCCCCCGGCGAGAGATCGGAAGCCGGGGCGCTCCCCGAGCCACAGCCACCCGATCAGCACCGCGAGCGGGGACGAGCAGTAGATGAAGCTCGAGACCTGGGTGGCGCTCGTGCGGTGGATGGCGAGATTCCAGGTGAGGTAGCCGAGGAACGTCGGACCGAGTGCGAGCCACAGCAGCGCGGCGAGCCGCGGCGCCGGTGCGGCGCTGAGCGCGTGCACGATGCCGAGACCGAACGGCGCAGCCCCCAGAGCGCCGCCGGCGAGCGTGACGGCGGTGACGGCCTCGGCGCCGTAGCGCTGCGTCGAGGACTTCTGCCCCGTGAAGTAGATGGCCGCGGCGAGTACGCTCACCAGCACCAGCAGGGCCCGCGGCTGCAAGCGCAGGTCCTGACCGCTGCTGAAGACCACGAGGGCGACGCCGCCGAGCGCCAGTACGAGCCCGAATACGGTCCGTGCCGCGAGCCGCTCGCGCAGCCACAGTGCGGACACTGCCGCGGTGGCACCCGGGATCAGGGCGATCAGGATGGCCGCGGTGCCGCTGGGTACTCGCACCTCGGCAAAGTTCAGGCACAGATGATAGGCGGCGAGTCCGACCACCCCGAGCGCGAGCATCGGCGGCCAGGCCGCAAGCGGTGGCAGTGCGATGCGCCGCAGCCGCAGATACCCCTGGAAGAGCCCGGCAGCGAGCAGCAGCCGGGCGAAAGCGAGCTCACCGGGCGTGAATGCAGCGAGAGCGTAGGCAATCGATGCATACGCCGACGACCACGTCAGCACCGCGATGCTGACGTAGAAAAGCGCGCGGGCGTCGAGGTGGCCGCCGGCAGGCGCTGCCGGCGGCGTCGGGGCGGCGCGTGTCACAGCCAGCGGTACGCCGCGCCGAGCGCGATCGTCCCGCATCCGGTGAGCACCCAGCCCGGCCAGCCCGCGGTGTCGAACGCCAGCCAGACCAGTCCGGCGAACAGCACCGCCGAGGCGCCGCTCACCGCATCGCGTCGGCGCGCAGTGGCGCGCACCGTCTCGCGCAGCTCCTTCAGGGCCGTCACCTCCGGATGGGACTGCGGCTCGTGCACCCGGCGCACCGACTCCTTCAAGAGCGCCGGCAGACTCTGCAGCGACTCGACCACATCGGGCAGCTGGCGCCACAGGTGCTTCACCAGCCGCCGCACGCTGACGCGCTCGCGCATCCACTCGCGCAGGATCGGCGTCGCGGTCGTCCAGATATCCAGCTGCGGATAGAGTTCGCGGCCCAGGCCCTCGACGTTGAACAGCGTCTTCTGCAGCAGCATCAGCTGCGGCTGGATCTGCATGTTGAAGCGGCGGGAGATCTCGAACAGCCGCAACAGCAGATGACCGAAGGAGATGTCCGAGAGCGGCCGGTCGAAGATCGGCTCGCAGACCGTGCGGATCGCCGATTCCATCTCATCGATGCGCGTCTGCGGCGGCACCCAGCCGGACTCCACGTGCAGCACCGCGACGCGCCGGTAATCGCGCTCGAAGACCGCGAGGAAATTCTCCGCCAGGTAATGCTGATCGCGCGGATCGAGCGTGCCCATGATGCCGAAGTCGATGGCCGCATAGCGAGGCTGCTGCGGGTCATCGGCCAGCACGAAGATGTTGCCCGGGTGCATGTCCGCGTGAAAGAAGTTGTGACGGAACACCTGGGTGAAGAAGATGCGCACGCCGTTCTCGGCGAGGCGCTCGAAGTTCGTGCCGAGCGCGCGCAGGCGCGTCATGTCGCTGATCGGGATGCCGTGGATGCGCTCCATGACCATCACTTCGGTGCTGCAGAAGTCCCAGAACACCTCCGGAACGTAGAGCAGGTCGGAGCCGGCGAAATTTCGCTTCAGCTGCGTGGCGTTGGCCGCCTCGCGCATCAGGTCGAGCTCATCGAGGATGGTCTTCTCGTACTCGCTCACCAGCTCGACCGGGCGCAGCCGCCGCGCCTCGCGCCAGTAGCGCTGCGCCAGGGCGGCGAGCGTGAAGAGCACCTCCAGATCGCGCTCGATGCGCGCGCGCATGCCGGGGCGCACGATCTTCACCACCACCTCGCGCCCGCTCTCGAGCCGCGCGGCGTGCACCTGGGCGATCGAGGCGGCCGCGAGCGGCTCGTCCTCGAAGTGGGCGAAGATCTGCTCCACCGGGCGGCCGAGCGTGCGCTGCACCGCGGCGCGTGCGAGCGCCGCGGGGAACGGGGGGACC
>JAPTUI010000605.1 GCA_028067895.1 Pseudomonadota bacterium
ACGAGTGAGGCAAGTCCGACCGTTGAGAAGCGCGAACCGGATGGAAGGTCCCTCGGGACCGCGGCCATGCGCGTGCGGTCAGGAACGGCGGAGCGCAGGGTCAAGTCTGGGTGCCAACGGTGCATCGGACGGTTTAAGCGAGGATCTCGGAACAAAATACGACCGGCGCCAGTATGCGTGCCTGGCCGATCGTGCCGCGGCGCAGCAGGCCGGCGCGTCGATCACCGGTCACCAGGTAATCCGCTTGGCCGTCCAACGCCATGGCGAGGAGGAACTCATCGTCCGGGTCATTCAGCGCGATGCCTGCCGGCAAGGGTAAGAGCTGCTGCAGCACGACGGCGTGCTGCAGGTGGTTCACCATTGTACCGATGCGGTGGGCGGGCAGAATGCTCTTCAGCTTTGGGTAGCGGCTTGCACGGCGCAGCTCATCGAGTTGCACCGCTGCAGTCACCAGTTTGAATCTGCCCTCGCGCCAGGCGCGATAGATCGTCTCGGGCGCTCCATGCGGCGATATCAACGTGCTGAGGAGCACGTTGGTATCGAGAATGACGCGCATTATTTTTCACGCGCCCAATGGATGGCCTCGTCGATCAGGTCGTTCACCTGCGATTCCGCCATGCTCGCGGTGGCCAATTTGGCCTGCTCCACGGCTCGCTCGAAGAGATACGCGCGGACTGCTTCCTCGATGAAACGGGACAGATCGCCCTTGCGGCCCCCGCCCTGTGCAGCGAGAAACATCCGCACGGACTGATCCGTGTCGGGCGAGACGGCGATATTCCAGCGGACGGAATTCATGGGGCACTCGGCACATCGGTGTATAAGCGTTTATACACCGAAATCGCGATGCGGACAAATCTGTCGCGCGGCGACGAAGTGCACAGCGAGGCTGAGCGACCTCGGCGGTTTAATCGCCGCGCAGCGGGATGCCTGCCGGTCGAAGACGATCAGACCCAGTAGGTGCATCGACGCTGAACCCGTACAAGGCGGGCGTGGCGGACTATGCGAGCGTGCTCACGGCGCAGACCGCGCGCCTGAGTGCGGAGATTACCGCGGTGAACTTGCAGAGTCAGCGGCTCGTGGCGAGTGCCGGCCTCATCGATGCGGTGGGCGGCGGGTGGAACAGCCGCTCGCTGAGGGGACCGAATGACGGAGTGAAGGAGAGCCTCAGCAGTACGGTGCACGTGCGCTGAGGCGCAGCGCGCGGATCCCCCTCGCAAGCCCGTCGAGCGAGGTCCTTCGAACCGCAGTGAGCACGCGTTCTCGCCGTGCGCAGGGATCGAGAGTCTTCGGCGAGCCGGACGTGCTGAGTCTGAGGGAGTACAGGTGTTCCGGTAGTAGAATCCGGGCCGTTCGCCGCGGCATCGAGGGAGACCCGTCCGATGAATGATGGAACCGAGGATCAAAGAGACCCTCGAGCCGCCTCCCCGGAACCCCGTCGCGTCACGATCGCGATGACGATTTGCGCGTTCTGTGCGGGTTTGGGCATCGTGGGGGTCGAGCGCGCGGGGGACTCTGCGCCCGGGGCGCGTATGGCGGTCGCGGCGTACATCTGGGCGGTTGGCGCAGCATGGTCGTGGACGGCCGACCGGTTGGGACGCCGCTCGGAACTGCTGCGCATGACGCTGGGGCAGATTCTCCGACGCCTGCGGGACCCTGAGTTCCAGCTGTACGGCGTGGCCAAAACGATGGAGCGTGGTAGCAGATTGTTGCTTCTCGCGGGATTTCTGTACCTGATTTTTCCCTGGACGTGAGGTTCAAACACTTTGGGCGTGCCGCCGGCGCGCTCTACGGTCCCCACGGACAAGAAGTCAGTTTCCGCAGTTTCGTTGAGGCCATGTCGGCGAATGCCCGTTGGCCCGATATGCTCGGGGGAAGCGAAGCCCATTGGAGTGCGCTGTTATGCGTCACTCGTCCTTGAGCCGAGGCTCATCCGGACAACGCTGCCCGCGGCCGTGCGGTGGCCGATGATCGTCGCGCCGGATGTCGCGGCGGCGGGTTCGTCAGGCGAGCTGAGCAGGGCGGATCAAGCCCGATCACGACTGGGCGTGTGAGACGAGCCATTCCTCGGGCGTTACCGCGCCGGCACGTTGAACCAACTCCTGATCCCAGGAAATCAGTTGACCACCGATCTCATGGGCCGCAGCGGCATAGAGTGCATCCGCGGCGCGCAGCAACCCTTCGGTGCCGAGCTCGAGGGCATGATCGTGGAGTGAATCCACGTCGAGCAGGGTGAGACGTTCCGATCGCGCCAGGCGGTGGGCCAGCGCACGCCCGGTGGCGGCGCTGCGGAAGCGGCGAGAGAGCGCACAGGCGACTGCGAGCGGTGCGATGGCGGGCAGCGCGAGGCGGTCACGAGAGCGCATCAGCGCCTGCAGGCATCGTCGGCTGACGGGCGAACACGGATCCGTGGGGTCTGCGGCAGCCACCCAGACATTGGCGTCGATGACCCACGGTCTCACGGACGCTCCAGCCGGTTGCGGTCTTCGTCGAGGAGCTGGCGAGCCGTAGGGCCCCCGGGGGCGGCTCGTGCCGCGGCATCCGCATCCGCCAGCCAGCTCGCAAGCCACGCCTCCGGGGAGACGCTCTCATCGGCGGGTGGCGACTCTCCGAGCCATTGCTGGTAAAGATCGGTCGTCGTCTCCCGGACGGAATAGCCGAGCAGGGCGCTCTTGGCCTTCACTTTGCGGTAGAGCGCCTCGGGGATGTCGATCGTCACTTTCATGAGACAGACCATACCCGTATTGCTGTATCACTGTAAAGCAGGAATTGCGCGGCCCATTGAACGGCGAGCC
>JAPTUI010000595.1 GCA_028067895.1 Pseudomonadota bacterium
GGGCCGCACACCGGCGCAGAGGCCTCAGCGCGTGCCGGAGCGGCAAGCGAGCACAGGGCAGGATTGCTCCTCACTTCGGACCCAGGGCTTGGCGCACGCGTGCGCCAAGCCCGCGCAGCCGCGAGGCCGGCTCGTTGGCAAAGACGAAGCGGACGTATTGCCCGCCGTGGGTTTCGCCCCAGCCCGACATCGCAGTAGCGCACACGCCCTCATCGAGAAGCCGCGCGGACATCTCCTCGCCGTTGATGCCGAAGTCGCACACACGCAGCAGCATCGACCATCCGCCGGCCGGACGCCCGAAGGGCAGCCCCGCGAGCTCCTCGAGGAGCACATCGCGCCGGGCCTGCAGCGCCTCGACATAGGGCGCCAGCCCGTCACACGAGTTCTCGAGCGCCGTTGCGACGGCATCCTGGCCGATGCCAACCGGCACGACGACATTGGCCAGCGAGACGGCCACCAAGTCGGGCATAAAGGCTTCGGGCGCCACGATCCAACCGACTCGCCAGCCAATCATGCGCAGTTCCTTCGCGCACGAGCCGATAGTGACGGTGCGCTCCGCCATCCCGGGCAGGCCCGCGGGATGAACGACCGCCCTACCGTCAAAAAGGAGCCTTTCCATCGCCGCATCGAGAATAAGCACGAGGTCATGGGCGCGGCACAGTTCGGCAACGAGCGCCCAGTCCCCCGCATCGAGACAGCCGCCAGAGGGCATCGACGGGGACATCAGCAGCATCGCCCTCACCTTCGGCCCCATCGCGCCGCGCAGCGCGTCCCGGTCGAGCCGCCACTCGGCCCCCGGCGTGAACACGAACGGCACGAATCTCGGCACGCCGCCGGCGAGCCGGACCCGGTTGATCAGGCCGGCATAGGTCGGGTCGGTAAGAATCACTTCATCGCCCGTCTCGAGCGTCGCCAACAGCACATTGAGGATGCCGGACAGCCCGCCGGCCGAGATCACGCAATTGCGTTCCCCGGAATACTCCACGCCGGACATGCGCGACACGTGCCGCGCCGCCAGCTCGCGCAGACGGGTCTGCCCGACAAAGGGCAGATAGCTGTTGGCGGCGTCTTCGCAGGCGGCGCGCCGCGTTCGCTCAACGGCGGCCGGATCGGGCGGGATGTCGGTATCGAGGTTCTCGAGCCGCAGGAAGTCTCTGCGCGACGCATCGGCGATCGCACCCATGCGGTCGACACCGATGCCGGCAATATGCTGCAGTCTCGCAGGGCGCGTCCGGGGCATGATGCTCTCCCGTCTGATCCGCTCATCATCACATCCACGAAGCGGTGCAGGCAACCCACGCCCGCGCCTCTCACCGGAATCGCCAGATCAGGTCGAGCCCGACGGTGATCGGCCGGTTTACCGTATAGCGGGTGAACGCCGCGGTCTGCAGATTGATCTGCGGCTGCGGATCCAGCAGGACCCGTGCGTTGGTCAGATTGTCGACGAACAGCGTCGCCCGCCAGCGGCCGCTCTCAAGGCCGAGCCGCACGTCGGTGAGGCTGTACGCGGGCAGGTGCACCATGTACTGGTCGATGTTCCACAGTGTGATCGTCTCCCCGTAGGGAGCGTCGGTTCTCGACCCCTCGTAGTCCCAGCCAATGGAGGCGAATCCCGCTAAGCTCGCCGACAGATCATGCCGCCAGCGCAGCACTGCCGAGCCCATGATTGTCGGCGTGTCCGGGACACGGGTGCCAGCCGGATAGCCGATGATGGCGCTCGCGTGCGTGAAGGTCGCGTCCGTATAGGCCGCGTTCGCCGAAAGATGCCAGTCGCGCCCGAGCAGCGCGTGCACTTCGGCCTCGAGCCCCTCGATGCGCGCATCCGCCCCGTTGGCCGTGATGCCGAAGCCGGCCAGGTTGGTCGCCAGTTGCGGATGGATCCAGCGCTCGTAGTAGGCCGATAGGTCGAACGTCAGACGCCGATGCAGCAGCGTCGATTTCTCCCCGAGCTCGTAGCTCCACACTGAATCGGAGCTGAAGCTCACCGGCGCCTGCAGCAAAACGTTCGGATCGCAACCACCCGCGGCGAAGCCGAGGAGCTTCTCCTGCAACCCGCACTCGTTGGCCACCAGCACGGCATTGCTGTTGGTGGCATGCGCCACCGGGATGGGCTGATTCACCCCGCCGAGGCGGAAACCTTGGGACACCGTAGCGTAGAGCATGTACTGCGGGCCGAACGTATATCTAAGATCGAACTCCGGCACGGTTCCCGCCGCGCCGTTCGAGGCGCTGGTGTTGTACGGCGTAGTGTTGCCCTGGGCACCGAACACGGTGAATTGGCCGTATTCGCTGTTCGACTGGTGCAGTGCGTAGCGGTAGTGCCGCAGGCTGACCGTCGCCACCAGCTGCGCAGCGATACGCCATGACAGCTCACCGAACTCGGAGTTCTGCAGGATGTCCTGCGGCTGGTGATCGACGTAGATGTTTGGCCCGCCGAGCGCCGCCTCGGCCTGCGGCGCCAGCACCGACAACTCCCAATCGGAGTGCAGGTCCTGATAGAACCAGCCGGCGAGCCACTGCCAGGATCCCGCCGAGGCGGAGGTTACCCGCAACTCCTCGCTCAGCTGTCGCGTATCGTCCCGTTCGCTCGCCCCGGGGCCGAGCGGCGAGGGCCCGGTCGGCCCGAGCCCGCCCGGGGGGTCGTATGCCGGGAACGATGCGCCCATCGCGGCAGCGGTCTCCTCGGTACCGTCCTGGGAGATTACGGTGGAGCGGGCCCAATATCCGGTGGCCGTGGAAACCCGCAGCGATGGCAGGTGGTAGACCAGATCGAGGCT
>JAPTUI010000507.1 GCA_028067895.1 Pseudomonadota bacterium
CGGCACGAGAGCGGGTAGGGGAGATCGAGGACATTTTCGCGGCAAGAAACTCAACCGGAGCGCCATGCAGTTGCGCGTGAGGGCGTGCAATTCGAACCGTCATGGTGAAATCGCGCAGAGCAAGTGCAAGTCCTGTCTTTTTTTCTATGGCGCAACGATGGACCGGAGCAGGGCGGCATCGCGCGTGCGTAGGAACCGCTCCGTACGAGCAGCGCAGAGTCACCTGAGTCATTCGACAACGTTGCATCAGCGCGTGACAACGTTACGCCAACAAGTTCTTCCGTCCTGGCGCTATGACTGCCAAGCATTGGCCGTTCGGGCTCACCAGGATACGGCATTCGAATCCGATTCGCGCCGCTCGTCGGTTTCCCGGTGGTGTCGGCGCGACCGACACGGATATTCTGATTTGAGCATCATAAGCACATTATACGGCCGGTACGTGGCTGTAGGGTAGGTAATAGCCGCAGTGGGGCTTCCCATGTGCAGGTAAACGCGTAACGGATGCATGGTATTCATGCGTATCCGAGCCCCGGCTCGACCCGCCTGTAAGTCGCAGTGCCCGCAGTCGTGGCCGGACGATCTACGCGGTGTGAGGCGAATGGAGTCCCCAGTCATGGTCAATAACGTCGTCGGTGCAGAACAGCACAATGCGAAAATCTCCTCATAGGCGGCATCTCTCACGGATTTCCCGCTCGAGGAGGTCTGGAGGCGGCGCAGATCCACGCGCCCAGGACGCAGTGGAGTAGAGGCACGGATTCGCCTTGAGCAGTACGGTCAATACGGGCGGCCTGAGAGTCGGCAGAGCGCATTGGCGATGTTTCTGGCGATGAGCTCGGTGGTTGGGTTTTGCGAGGAGCATAAGGCGAGTAATTGTAGTGCTGCTCTGAAGGCGAACCGGGCTGTGCAGGCAATCAGAGCGGTCAATGGCACTTGCTCGGTGTCATCCCGCTAGTCGATCCGCCGCGCGAGGATTCGGCAGATACGATAGAGTCCGCCAAGACGCTCGGCCTGGTCGTCAGAGGGTCACCGGCGAGCAAATGATTATCGCCAAGGATACCGCACGTCAACTTGGACATGGTCGAGGCAAGCGATCATGGAAGAAACGCCCGTGCTGCGTGCGCCAACCCTTCGCTGATCATGGGATGAGGGAATGCGGTGGCTGCGAGGTCCGCAGCAACGAGACCCCGCTCCAGCGCGAGCGCCAGGGGGGCAATGAGTTGGGCCGCGTCGAGTCCCGCAATCTGCGCGCCGAGCAACTTGCCGTCGCGCCTGTCAAACACCAACTTAATGAATCCGTGACACTCTCCGTAGATCTGAGCTCGTGAATCGATGCCGTAGTCGTAGTGTGTCACCGAAACAGCCCCGACTCCTAGTGCGTTCTCTGCCTGCGCAGCGGTCAACCCGACATGGGCAAGTTCCGGTTCGGTGAATACCGTCATAGGGACGGCACCAAAGTTCATCCGATCCACCGCCTGACCTCCGGCGGCAATACAATGTGCGGCCACGAGACTCTGGCGAACCGCGGAGTGGAACAACATACTTCGCGCATTGATGTCTCCCGGTGCCCACACGCGCGGGTTGCTGGTGCGCAAGGTCTCATCGACGACGACGTTGCCGTGCTCGAACCGCAGCGAAAGAGACGCGACACCTTCGGGTAGAACCGGCTCGCGGCCAGTCGACATTAGCACCGCATCACCGCGCAGAGTATGCTCGGTGTTATCGTGGGAATAGCGCACCGTGTAATCGCGGTCCGTGCGCTCGATGGATGTGACTTTCGCAGAAAGGCGGATATCGACACGTTCTGCAAGCTGCGCATGTAGGAAAGTGGAGAGTTCGGGGTCAAATCCCGGCAGAAGTTGCGGCGTGAATTCCAGCACTGTCGCCTTCGAGCCCAACCCCTGAAGCATTGAGGCGGTCTCAACACCGATGTAGCCGCCACCGATGATGATGAGGTGCGTCGGTTGCGAGATGTCGGTGCTGAGTCGAAATAAGTCGTGCGAAGTGAGAGCCAGTTCCGCGCCCGGTATGGGGAGTCTGGTTGGCCGAGAGCCGGTAGCGAGAATGAGGTACCGAAACGCGATGTCGCGCGCCGTTGCGTCGGCGGCAGTGATTCGCGCTCGATCGGGGGCGATGATTGCGGCCCGACCTTTCGCGAATGTCACAGTGCTGGCGGCGATCTGTGCTTCATGCTGAGTGTAGCGAATATTCTGTACACGATCCTTGTGCTTCAGAACTGCTCGCCAATCGGTATCGCAAGCGGCGCCATGCAGGCCAAAATGAGCGTGTTTCTCCGTCAGTCGCCGTACCAGTGCCGCTTCGCGTATCGCCTTGGATGGTACGCATCCCTCCGCGAGGCAGTCGCCTCCCAAATTGCCGATCGGATCTACCATGACGACACTCATTCCGGCCCGATCGAGAAAAAAGGCCGCTGGATATCCTGCGCCCCCGGCTCCCAGGATGAGTACGTCGGTCATATTCGGAAACTTCCCGACCGAATCCAAGAGAGGCGCACTCATGACAAAGCTCCGGGCAGGCGTGTTACAAGACGCGGCAAGGGCGTGGTTCCTGGAAAATATGAAAGGTTTTTGCTTGTCTACAAATAGAGGATGCCATGGACTCGTCAATCGAAGAAGATATACGCGATATTTTCCGATGCACAGTCGTTCGCGGGTGTCACGCCGCGAGAGTTTCGCGCCAGACGGTCTGGGAAGATACAGTTATGCAGGTCTCTTTCGGAGTGGCTGATTTGGCGATAAGTGCTGCTTCGGGACGT
>JAPTUI010000253.1 GCA_028067895.1 Pseudomonadota bacterium
CACCATGTTGCCGATGGTGTTGGTATTTTTGGCGTCGCAGCGGTATTACTTGCGCTCGGTGATCGCCGGAAGTCTCACGGGCTGATATGGCCGCTGTGCAGATCGAACATGTCGATAAGATCAGGCCCGGCGGCCAGGGGGTGCTGCATGATGTATCCTTCGCGGCGCGCGACGGCGAGCTGCTGGCGGTGGTGGGACCTTCCGGATGCGGTAAATCGACCTTGCTGCGTCTGGTCGCCGGTCTCGAGTCGGTCACGGCGGGTGTGATCCGTATCGGGGGGCAGGTCGTCAACGAGCTGCCGCCGCAACGGCGCGACGTTGCAATGGTGTTCCAGAGCCATGCGTTGTATCCGCACATGAGCGTGTATGAGAATCTGGCATTCGGACTGCGCGCGCGGGGCACGCCGCGGCGCCAGATCGACCGGCGAGTCAGGCAGGTGGGCGCGCGGCTCGGCCTCGAGACGATGCTCGAGCGCTATCCGCGCGAGCTTTCCGGGGGGCAACGCCAGCGCACGGCGCTCGGGCGGGCCATGTTGCGCGAGCCGGCGGTGTTTTTGCTCGATGAGCCGCTCTCGAGCCTGGATGTGCCGTTGCGCGCGGAGCTGCGCCGGGAGCTGGCCGCGTTGCATCGCTCCCTCGGGACCACCATGATCTACGTCACCCATGATCAATCCGAGGCGCTGTCGCTCGGTCAGCGCATGGTGGTATTGGCCGGTGGACGCGTGCAGCAGATTGACACGCCGCTCGATGTCTATCGACGGCCCGCCAGTCGCTTCGTGGCAGGATTCATCGGCTGGCCGCCGATGAATTTCCTGCGGGCGGAGTCCTTGGCAGAGATGGCGGGCGCACCGGCCGGCGAGGCTGGGGTGGAATACGGCATTCGCCCCGAGTGTTTTGCGGCTCAGCCGGGCGGTGCGGACGACGTGCAGTTCGAGGGGCGAATCGAGCGGATTGAATCGCAGGGGGGCGAGTGGCATCTGGAGCTGGCGCTTCGGCGCGAGCGGGTGCTGGTGCGCCTGCGGGCCGAGCAGGCGCTGGCGGTCGGCGAGCCGCTACGGCTCTGGGTGAGACGGGCAGATCTGCACACGTTCGACGCCGCCACCGGGCAGCGCGTGGAGCTGGCGCGGCGCTGAAGGGGCCGCAGCGGTGTGCGGACCGGGTGATCGGCGGGACGTGCAAATGATTGCCGCAGTGGCCGGATGGTATTATGGAGTCGGCTACAGCTCGGTCCGCAGTCAATGCCCCACCCCACTCCATATCCGAATGGCACGACGTTGATGCGCGGACGTTTCGCGAGCAGATCGTGCCCGGCAATCAGCCGGCGGTGCTGCGCGGCATGGTGGCCGCCTGGCCCGCGGGCGCGCCCGCCGCATGGCGTCGCCAAAATCGATGGTGCCCGGGACCCTCCGCCCCGGTTGCACTGCCCGCAGACCGATAAAGAGGGCCGCCTGACTATGCGTAGCGCTAATTGCGCCGCACGGCGCTCGGCAGGTCCTGAAGCTTGCCGGCGTCACACCCAAGATATGCCCGGGCACTCGGCCCACCATCCCGGAAAGCACTTCGCCGGCACCCGCCGAAAACCCTCCCGCGCGTGCGGGTATTGACAGACGGCGCGCCGCGGATTACAAATCCTCCCCGGTGGTGTAAACGGTATCTCACGCGGGAAAACGTTTTCCTATCGGGTGGGAGACGAGCCTGCATGGCATGATGCGGCGCTACCGCCGCCGCAGCTACGAACCTAAGATTCGACTGTACGAGGGGGAGTTTCCATGAATCGACGTTCCGCGAAACACGGCCGGCTCATCGCGACCTTCGTCGCATCCACCTTGGCCGCAACGACTGGGGCTCTGGTGCCGGGAACCGCGCGGGCGGCGCTCGCCACCGCCACCCTCGAAGGCCACGCGTCCCCAGGTATCAAGATCGTCGCGACGAACCTCGCCACCGGTGCCAAGCGGGTGGCAGTGGCTACGGCCGCTGGAGACTACACCCTGGCCGGTCTGCAGCCCGGCCGATATCGGGTCCGAGCCGGCACACAAGTGCAGATTCTGGTCCTGAACATCGCCTCCACCGTCACGTACAACTTCGCGCCGACGCTGCTGCAGGCGCCGGCCTTGAAGCGGGTCACCATCACCGGCAAACGTCTCTTCGACATGACCACTCCGGCGGTGGGCGGGCTGGTCTCCCAGCGGACCATCGAAACAGTTCCGCAGATCACCCGCAACTTTCTCGAATTTGCCAATACCATTCCCGGGGTCACGTTCACCGTCTCCGGCAACGGTGACACTTCGTTCCGCGGTGGCGCGTCCCACGCCCAGGGCGTCAATGCCTATATCGGCGGCTTCGGCATGGAAGACTACGTGCAGGGCGGCATCGCCGGCCAGTCCGGACCGCAAAAAAACCCCAACGTGGGCGACCCCGGTAACATCTTTCCGCAATCCGCGATCGCTCAGTATCGGGTCATCACCTCGAACTACAGCGCCCGCTACGGCCAGGCATCGAGCGCCATCATCACGGCTCAGACCAAGTCCGGCACGAATCATTTCCACGGCAGCACCTTCGTCAGCTTCACCAATCAGAACATGCGCGCCATGACGCCGGCGGAAGTCGCATCCCCGCAGCCGGGCAACCCCAAGCCGCTCGGTGCCCAGAATCTCGAATACGGATTCTCCGCCGGCGGTCCGATCATCAAGAACAAGCTGCACTACTTCTTCGCCTACGAGCACAAGTACCTCGCCCTGCCCAATACCGTCTATCCAGGCAGCGGTACCG
>JAPTUI010000589.1 GCA_028067895.1 Pseudomonadota bacterium
GCGAGTGGTCCGCCGCTGCCGGTGCTCTTGCGTACCCTCGAGGTGTTGCGCGACCTGCGGTGCGCAGCTGATCGCAGCGACATCGCTACGCGCCATGACGATCTTGACAGGTTGCGCGCCGTGGTGGGCGAATGAGCTGCTGTAACCAGCCTCGCTGGGGCGCGCGCAGGCTACGGTCATGACGCCCGATTTTTTGGCGTTGCGCCGGCGATTTCCGCTCCTGGCGCGCAGAACGTATCTGAACAGCGGATCCTACGGAGCGCTGGCAGACACGGTGCACGCGGCGATCGAGGCCTATCTCGAGGAGCGCCTCGTCTCGGGCGCGAACTGGGATTTGTGGGTCGCCAAGAACGAATCAGTACGCGCTCGTCTCGCGCGGCTCTTCGACGTATCGTCCACGGAGTTGGCGATTACTGCGTCCGCTTCGGCCGGCATCAATGCACTGGCGAGCGCAATCGAATTTCACGGTCCGCGCGATACGGTCGTGCTCAGCGACCTCGAATTTCCCACTCAGGCACAGATCTGGCACGCGCAGGAGCACCGCGGCGCGCGTGTTGTGCATGCGCACTGTGCTGCGGACGGTAATATTCCGCTGGCGCAGTTCGAACGGCTCATCGATGCACGGACCCGGCTTGTGGCGCTGACTCACGTTTGCTATCGCAACGGAGTGCGATTGGACATCCCGGCCATCGTGCGCCTGGCACACGAGCGCGGCGCGCAAGTGCTGCTCGATACGTATCAGGCCGCCGGGGCGCTCGCGATCGATCCGGCGGCACTCGGCGTTGATTTTATGGTTGGCGGCTTGATGAAATATCTGCTGGGAACCGCCGGTATCGGCTTTCTGTACGTGCGCGAGGCGCTGGTGCCGCAACTTGTTCCGACCCACTCGGGTTGGATGGCTCAGCAGGACGTCGCTGCCATGGACATCACGGCAAACCGTCCCGCGATGAACGCGCGGCGCTTCGAGGCGGGCACGCCCCCAGTGGTCAACTGTTACGCGGCCGAGGCCGGTCTTGAGCTCATTCTCGAGGTGGGGTCGGTCCACATCGAACGGCGGATCCGGGATTTGACCCGATCGTGCATGGAGAGGCTCGCGGCCATTGGGTGGTCGGCGGTGACGCCGCTCGACGATGCGCGTCGCGGCCCGATGGTCGCAATTCCGTCGCGTCATGCGGGCGATTTGTGTGCACGTCTGCTCGACGACGGCATCGTCACTTCGCCGCGGGACAACAACGTGCGTGCGAGTTTCCACTTCTACAATTCGGAAGAAGACGTAGAACGGCTGGTCACGGCGCTCGCAAGGTATCGTCGGAGTCATCTGCCGACATGACCGGTGAGCGATCAGCGCCCGCCGGCGGTCGGTTCGGCGGGTGCGGCTGTGCGTGCCTGCGCACGCACGTGTTGTCCCGTGCAGCGAATGCCTATTACAATCGAACCCTTGGCGTAGCGCCGGAGCCGAGCGGCCCGTGGGCCTGCGTCATGGCGCGCGTCTGAGGAGGCGGATCTCGGCATCCGGGCACACCATGGTCACTGCGATCATACTCATGAACGTCGAACCGTCGCACACCGTTGAGGTGGCGCAGACGCTGAGCGAGATGAACGGAGTGTCTGAGGTCTACTCGGTGGCCGGACATTTCGATCTGGTCGCCGTCGTTCGCGTCAGAGAGAACGAGAGGCTCGCGGACCTGGTGGCACAGCGCATCCGCACTGTCTCGGGTGTGACGCGCACCGAGACGCTCATCGCCTTTCGCGCATTCTCCCGTCACGACCTAGAGACTCTGTTCAGTCTCGATTGAGCCAGTACGGGGCAACCTCGGGGCGGGCATTGCCCCGAGGGTCGCCAGCCACGCGGCGCGATCTCCTTTTCAGACAGTACTCGTGAAACCATGCACCAAGTTGGTGCAGGTGGCGCCACGCGCACGCCCGTTCGTTGCTATGCCGCAACAAACCAACGGTGCCTGAGCAATATATCGCCACGGCTTGCATCCCGGGCGCCCATCAGGCCGCTGCTCCGCGTTCAGCCGCCGGATTCGGGCGGCCGCTCGCGCTCGCCGGTGCGCCGCCCTGGCCGGCGCGAACCATCCGTCCAATCAATGAGTTATGGCAGCGTTGTCGGCGACACCGATCTTTACGAGTGGCATAACGCGGTATATGCTCGGCACACAATCCCAACAAAGGGATGGGAGCCTTGGACGACCAGTTCTGCAACGAAGGACCGTCGGACACATTGCTCGCATACAACAATCGATCATCAGGCAGCGTCGACTGCCGCAGTGGGAGTACATTTATGAGCGTTAATCATCGCGTCAGGAGTGCCGTAGCACGCGCGCTTGCAGTGAGCGCAGTGGCCGCGTTGGGCCTGACAAGTTTTGCCGCATCCGCACAACAGGCAGCGACGTCGCCGACGGGACCGACTGCCCGCACGAGCAAGAAATCTGCGCAGTTGCAGACGGTCATCGTCACCGGCTCGCTCATCAGCCGAACCAGCATCGAGACGCCGAGCCCGGTGCAAATTCTCAGCGCCGCGCAGATGGTGCAGAGCGGCTACACGGACTTCTCCTCGATCCTGAAGAACATCAGTGCCAACGGCGCGAGCACGCTCAGTCAGTCGTTCAGCTTCGCCTTTGCCGCAGGGGCTTCGGGCGTGTCGCTGCGCGGGCTGTCGGTGGGGGACACCCTCGTGCTGATCGATGGGGAGCGCACGGTTCCGTATCCATTGCTCGATGACAATCAGCGCAGCTTCGTTGATCTCGCGTCGAT
>JAPTUI010000052.1 GCA_028067895.1 Pseudomonadota bacterium
GCCTTCGACAGAAACTCCTCTCCGGTGACGTTGCGGCAGAGCTCGCGATGGCCAGGTGGGAGCGTGCAGCGGGGCGCTACCCGGACGCGCAATTCTGGTTTCACCGCGCCGCAGTGGTGGGGAACGCCCGGGCGCAGTTCAACGTGGGCTTCGACTATTCGAGCGGTCGGGGTGTGGCGCAGAACAGTGTCACGGCGGATCAGTGGTATTGGAAGGCGGTGCATCAAGATTATCTTCCTGCCGAGATCAATCTTGCCCTGGCCTATTACACCGGTAAGGGCGTCGAGCAGAATTACGCTGAAGCAAATGCCTTGTATCGCAAGGCCGCCGCGCAGGGCAATGTGGCTGCAGACCGGATGCTTGCCTACGATTACCGTATGGGCCGGGGCGCGAAGCGCAGCGACGCACGGGCGTTCCAGTGGTTTCGGCGGGCCGCAATGCGGGGGGATGCCAAAGGGGAGTACGGCGTCGCGGTTGCCTATGAGTACGGAAGGGGCGTTGCGCAAAGCTATTCAAAGGCAGACATCTGGTATCACAAGGCGGCGATGCAGGGGTTGGTCCAAGCGCAGTACGCGCTCGGTTACAACGCGGCGCGCGGATTTGGCGCCCGGCAGAGTTATGCGACCGCAAACTACTGGTTTCGCAAGGCCGCCATTCATGGACTCCCCGCGGCCGAGGCGGCACTTGGGGTCGATGAGGTGGCGGGTCGGGGATGTCCGCAAAATCCGGCCAAGGGAAATTTCTGGCTGCGCGAAGCGGCCGCACAGGGGGTGCTGTCCGCTCAGTACTCCCTCGGTGCCGACTACGATGCGGGACGCGGTGTCGCGCGCAACTCGGCCAAAGGGCATTACTGGTTCCGCAGAGCCGCGCGGCATGGATTTGCGCTGGCAGAGACCGAGACGGGTATCGACTACACGCTGGGGCGCGGAACTGCTGTGAATTTCCCCAAAGCGTACCTCTGGTTGCGCAAGGCAGCGGCACAGAACGACGCCCTCGCCGAGTACTACCTCGGTGCCGCCTATTACGAGGGACGCGGTGTTTCGAAGAGTGTCGCGACGGCACAGCGCTGGTGGGCCGCGGCGAAAAAGCACCACTACGTGTCGAAGGTGACGCGATGGTGTCGATTGCAGGCGAAGTCGGAGGATTTTGCGCGCCGCTACAATCGCGCCATTGAGGTGTCGGAAAAAAGGCGCGTGCCGGGCACGAGTCCGCCGGGCGTCAAGCAGGGCTTCCCGATGACCTGTGGCTTCTACCCCGAAATTGCTCAGGTGCTCCACGAGCAGGGCGCCGCCATCGTTCACATTTGCATCGACAAGAGCGGTGACCTCGAGCACCAACCGACGATGGTGCGATCCTCCGGAATTCCTCGACTCGATGCGGCAGCACTGCGCTATGCGGCGGCGACGTCGGGGCACTGGCTGCCGGCACGGTGCAACGGTCGGCCCGTTGCGATCTGCACGAACCTGCAGGTGCGGTTTGTGATCACGAGACCCGGTGAGAAGGGGAAGCTGCCGCCGACGTCCCCGGCCGAATGAACTGAACTCGCATTGAGCGGTGCTGCGGCCCGCCCATGGGTTTTTGCCCTCGCGGGCCTGAGGGGGCCGGGAGGCGGCCGATGGCGCTGCAGGCGCTGAGGTCGCACTGTCGCGCGGTGTGAGTGCCGAGCCAGGTCGGCGTGTGCTCGTGACGCAGGGGAGGCTCACGAAGTGCGCAGCACGGCATGCTTGAGCGGGGTATGCGCTTGTCCTCCGGCGAGCCGGGACCGTGCGTGGCCGTTCCGCTCTCACCCTCGCTGCGTGGCGTGCGACTCGCACAAGCGTATAGAGTGCACCCTTTCGATCAGCAGCGGATGACGCGCATCATGAAAGACTCCGCAGAGGCCCTCGGCATCGGCACCCGGCTCGCCCAGCTCGGGCGCATGTCCGATGCGCATTACGGCTTCGTCAATACGCCCGTCTACCGTGGCTCGACGGTGCTGTTCAAGACGCTCGATGATCTGGAGCACGAGCGTGCCCGCTACAGCTACGGCACCGCGGGTTCGCCGACCCTCGAGAGTCTGGAGAGCGCCTGGAGCGCACTCAGCGGAGCGGCCGGGACGTCGCTCGCAGCCTCCGGACTCGGGGCAGTCACGTTGGCGCTGCTCACGGCACTGAAGAGCGGCGATCATCTGCTCATGCCCGATAGCGTCTACCTGCCGACCCGCATGGTGTGCGGCAAGCTGCTCGCGCGGTTCGGGGTCGAGACGACTTACTATGATCCTATGCTCGGTGCGGATCTGGCCGCGTTGATCCGCCCGAATACCTCGACGATCTTCCTCGAGTCGCCCGGCTCGCAGACCTTCGAAGTTCAGGACGTGCCGGCAATTACTGCGCTGGCGCGTGAGCGCTCGCTGACGACGATCATCGACAACACCTGGGCCACGCCGCTGTACTTCCGTGCCCATGAGCACGGCTGCGATCTGGTGGTGGAGGCAGGTACGAAATATCTGAGCGGCCACTCGGACCTCCTGCTCGGGCTCGTGAGTGCCAATGAGCGGCTCTGGCCGAGGCTGAAGGAGACCTATCGGAGCATGGCCATGCTGCCGGGCGCCGAGGACTGCTACCTCGCGCTGCGCGGCATGCGCACGCTGCACATTCGTCTGCAGGAAGCCGAGCGGCGGGGATTGCAGCTCGCCCAGTGGCTCGCCGCGCAGCCGGAGGTCGAGACGGTGCTGCACCCCGCGCTGCCCTCCTGTCCGGGGCACGCGTTCTGGAAGCGCGA
>JAPTUI010000141.1 GCA_028067895.1 Pseudomonadota bacterium
GGGAAGCGGTATGAACAGCCGTATGCACGTGCCGGTGCTCATCGTGACGGCCTTCTGGGCATATGTCTCGGCGTCAGCCATTCTCTACGCCAAAAGCGTGCAGGATCTGCTCGGCGCGTTGCACGTCACGGACTTCCTGGCGCCCTGGAAGGCGCAGGCGTTGCAGCACATTTTGCTCTATCCGGTGCTGCTCGGCTGCGCATGGGTGTCACGACGCATCGGATGGCAGCCGTTCGCACGGCGCTTTGTCCTGCAGACACTGCTCGGGCTCGCGTTTGCCGGCATCGCCGTGCCGTGTCTGGCGCTGGCCGATGCGATCACCGGGAATCTGGCTGCGGCGCCACATGTGCCGGTCTCCTCGGTCGGACAGGCGATCGCCGTGGAGGCGCCGGCTTTGCTTTCGAGCGTGATGAGGTTCTTGCTCAGCTACGCCTTTGCGATGGCGCTGGTGACCGGCTTTGAGCTGTATCGCAAGCTGCGCGATTCGGAGATGCATTCCGCCTCGCTTGCCCGCGAACTGGTTACCGCAAGGCTCGCCACGCTGCGGATGCAGCTCTCGCCGCATTCACTCTTCAACCTCCTGCACACGATCCACGGGCAGATTGAGTGGGATCCGGCGGCGGCGCGCGCCCTGGTGATCCGGTTCGGAGATTTTTTGCGCCGCCTGCTCAAGGCCAGCGAGCGGGAGTTCTGGCGGCTGGCCGAGGAGATCGAGTTCGCCCGTCTGTATCTCGAGCTGCAGCAAAAGCGCTTCGCCGACCGGCTGACGGTCAGTGTGCGCGAGGAGGAGGCCTCCGCGACGGTGTGGGTGCCGAGCCTGATCCTGCAGCCGCTGGTGGAGAACGCCGTCATGCACGGCCTGACGGGCCACCATGGGGCGGTGACCGTGAGCGTTGAGGCGGTGAGCGCCGGCGGTATCCTCACGCTGCGAGTCATCAACACGATGAGCGGGGACGGGCGGTGCTCAGCCGCCGGGATCGGATTGAAGAACGTGCGCGACCGGCTCGAGATCCACTTCGGCGCGGCCGCATCCGTGCGCGCGGCGCCCAGCCGGTCGGGAGAATGGGTCGGTGAGATCCGCCTGCCCCGGTTGCCCGACCTGCGGGTTGCCTCGGTCAGTTAGAGAGGCCAGAAGATGCTCGGGGTAGTGCTGGTAGGCGATGAGGCCGCTGCACGCCGTGTTCTGCGCGAGTATTGCGCACTGGAAGCAGATTTGAAGGTCGTGGGCGAGTACGGCGACGGGCGGGCGGCCCTTGAGGCAATCCGCACGCACGTGCCGCACGTACTGCTGCTCGACTTCAGGATGGAATCGATGGATGGGATCGAGCTGGTTCGCTCGCTCGACCCGCACACGCTGCCGTTGATCGTGTTTGTCACCGCCTACGACCATTATGCGCTCGAGGCGTTCGAGCTGAGCGCGGTGGATTATCTGCTCAAGCCGTTCGATCGGGAGCGGTTCCGACACACGATCGATCGTGTGCGGCGACGGGTGGCGGTGGAGACCGCTGCGCAGCGGCGTGAGGTGCTCGAGGCACTGCTCGAGCGCATCGAGCGGGCGCAGCATGCGCGTGTCGATGCGATACCGCGCATCCTGGTCGGAACGGGCAGCGAACAAAGCATGCTGGACGTGGAGCTGATTGAACTCGTGACGGCGGAGCGCAACTACATCCAGCTGACGGTGGGCCGCGAGACGTTTCCGGTGCGCGGCACGCTTCAGCAGGCCGAGAAGACCCTGCAGGTGCTACCGATTCTACGCATCAGCCGTTCGCGTCTCGTGAACATGAACCATGTGCGCAGCGTCAGCCGCACGCCGCGGGGTGATTTCATTCTGGTGCTGGCAGGCGGCTCGACCGTCACGAGCAGCGAGGGTTTCCGCGAGTCGGTCCGCCGGCACCTCGATCGCTTCCGCGTGCCGGCGGGCTGAGCTGGCACGGGATGGGCCGGCGCTGCGGCGTCCCCGGGGTTCAGCCGAGCGCTGCGGGATTGGCGCGCCAGATCGACCAGCTGAGGACCGTGGCAAAGACCACCCAGCCGAGATAGGGTGCGAGCAGCAGCGCGGCGGGACGCTCGATCCGCCAGAACGCTGCCATTGTCGCGCCGATCAGTACCAGCAGCAGGACGATCCACGCGAAGGCCGGTCCGCCGAGATGCCAGCGGAAGAACAGCCACGACCACAGGGCGTTGACCACGAGCTGCGCGAAGAACAGACCGATGGCCGCGGTGCGCGGCGGTGAACTGCGCCATACGCGCCAGAGCGCAATGCCCATCAGAGAGTACAGCAGCGTCCACACCGGACCGAAGAGCCATGGGGGTGGCGCCCAGGAGGGCTGCACGAGCCGCGCGTAGAACGCCGCCGCATCGACCGAGGCGATCGCGCCGATTGCCTCCGTGAGGTACGCGAGCAGCAGGCATCCCAGGAGCAAGGCGAGATCCCGCTGCAGCGAGCGCGCTCCTGGACCGGTGTGCGAGGCACGGGACGGCATCGGTGCAGCCTGCGCCAGGGCAGACTCTCAGGTCAAGGTGCACGCTGCGATGCCACTGTCTAAGGGCCGGATTCGGGGGACGCGGTGCGCCGGGCTGCCTCGGCGTCGAAGTGCCGCTCGAACCAGCGAGCGGCGAGCGTCGCCACCTGCTCGAGGGCGCCCGGCTCGGCAAACAGATGGGTTGCCCCGGGCACGACCTCAAGCTGTGCCTCGCAGCGCAGACGCGCGAGCGCGCTGCGGTTCAGATTCAGCACCTCAGGATCATGACCG
>JAPTUI010000677.1 GCA_028067895.1 Pseudomonadota bacterium
GGAGGTCGAAGTACTGTCAGCTTTTGGATCCGAGGCCGGAGCGCGTTGCAGCGCGCCGGCCAGCTCTTGGTCTGCTGGCCAAGCGGTGCGCGCGATGGCCGAGCTCCCCTGATTCTTCGCCGCGAACTCCTCGGGCGTCAGATAGCCCAGGCTCGAATGCGGCCGCTGGCGATTGTATTCGATTCGCCACTGCTCGATCTTGTTGCGCGCGTCGTCGAGTGAGGTAAAGACATGTTCATTGAGACACTCCTCGCGCAGTCGGCTGTTGAAGCTCTCGATGAAAGCGTTTTGGATCGGCTTGCCGGGTTCGATGAACTGCAGCCGCACCTGGTGGTCGTAGGCCCATTGGTCGAGCACGCGACTGGTGAACTCCGGGCCATTGTCGGACTGAATCACCGCCGGCAGTCCACGCCCGAGAGCTAAGCGATCCAGCACTCTGATTACGCGGTGGCCGGTGAGCGACACGTCGACCTCGATCGCCAGGCTCTCCCGGCTCCATTCATCGATCACCGCCAGGGCGCGGAACCGTCTGCCGCTCATCAGGCTGTCGTGAACGAAATCAACCGCCCAGGCTTGATTCGCCGCCGCCGGCCGCGGCCGCACCACACGCAGATGACTCGGTCGCTTGCGCCGCCGACGCCGGCGCAGTGACAGCCCTTCTTCTCGGTACAGCCGCTCTACCCGCTTGTGGTTTACCCGCCAGCCTTCCCGACGGAGCATTCGATAGAGCATCGGACTACCCCAACGCCGCCGCTCCTCGGCCAACGCGCGCAGCCGCTGGCGCAACTCCTGGTTGCGATCCGGCCCTGGTGCGCGCCTGAAGCTGCGTCGCGTGATCTCCATCAGCCCGCAGGCGCGACGCTGCGACAGCCCGTGCGCCATCACCTCGACCACCATCTCGCGCTTCACCGCGGGCCGTAGCCGTTTTTTGCCAGCACGTCCTTCAGCGCCCGGATGTCCAGCGCCTGGTCCGCCACGATCGACTTCAGCCGCCGGTTCTCTTCCTCGAGCTGACGCAGCCGGCGCATCTCGGAGACCTCCAGGCCGCCGTACTTGTTGCGCCACGTATAGAAGGTTGCATCCGAGATCCCGTGCCGCCGGCACAGCTCGCTGACCTTGGCCCCGGCCTCTGCCTCCTTTAAAACGCCGATGATCTGCTCCTCGCTAAACCGCGCTCGTTTCATGTCCGCCTTCCTTTCCGGCAGACACTAACCTATCGGTGGGATACTTCGAGGGGGTAAGGCCATTGTTGCGTACTTCCGCGGGGATCAGGTCAGCGTTTGGGCTTGCAAAATCCTTGAGTTCCACTGAAACTGTGAGCTTTTTGGGCTGCGTGATTTTGGTTTCGAAGTATGCGAGCTCAAAAAAGCGGATATCGCCTTTCTCGGCGGCTTGCTGCTCCATAACCTCGCGGGCGATCTGCAAGAGCAACAACTTGACGCCCTTTTGCTTGGCGACCTCGTGCATAATCCCACCTTTGCGAACGTCATTATTTGGGCCAGCCATCCCCATCTCCCATTCCCAACCAAGCACATGCAGCTCAACCTGTTTCAGTCGGACACATTCGTCGATGGATTGGGCAATCTCGTCTATCGTTACCGGTGCGTCAACGGCGCCGATGTGGCCCATAGCCTTTCCCCGCTTGCCGTGAAGCTGTGTGAAACCTGCTATGGGCTGCGCGCCATAGAGGTGAAGGATGAACGCCAAGTACTCGTAAAACGCGTGCTCGCTAGGCGACTTCTCTCGGTTCTCTCCGAACGTTACGCCCTGCCAATACTGCCGTTCATATCTTCCAAGATTGAGCACTTCGAATGGCTTGCAATGTTCGATACCAAGGAGGCGTTTCCGAGTGACATGGATGGCCCAACGCCCCAGATCGCAGCCAATCCATCGGCGGCCGAGCTTTTCAGCAACGGCAAGCGTCGTACCCGAGCCACAGAAGAAGTCCGCCACAAGGCTCCTCTCTTTAGTGCCGGACTCTAATATGCGCTTGAGAAGGGCCTCGGGTTTCTGCGTAGGGTAGCCGAGGGTTTCCTCCTTGGTTAATTGGGGAATGTCGTCCCAGATCGACTGCGCCGCAACGCCTTTTCCAGTGTCCAGATACTTCTTGTATTGCGGCACATCGTTGGCGGAAAGCACAATCAATCCCGACTTCATGGCGTCGTCGATCTTTAGCTGACTCCACCGCCAAAATTTGCCTGGTGGAGGCCGGAGCACCTTGTCACCGAAGATACGCGTATTATCGTCCTTCTCGCTGAACTTGTGCGTGGCGTGTAGTGGGAGGAGACGAAAGCGGCGCCCGTCAGGGTCCCGATGTCGATATGCTTGTTCTACATATTCTTCTCGGTACTCCCCGTATACTGGATAAAATTCTGCGTCGGAAGCTGCGTAATAGAGGAGAGTGTCATGGATCCGCCCGTACTGTTTTGGGTCGTTCTTCGGATTGCTGCGCTTCCATACGATCTCATTACGATATGCGTCGATGCCGAATCGCTCGTCGAGCATGACGCGGGCGTAGTGAGATAGACGGTAATCGAGGTGTACGTAGATTTGACCGGATGGTGCAAGTAGGTCAGCCATCAAATCCAAGCGTGGCGCCAACATCGCGACATAGGACGAAATGCCTTTTCCCCACGTGTCGCGATATGCTTTCTCCTCTATGGCCGACTGCTCTTTACTCACCTCCGGCGGCAGGTCTTCGTCCCCAACCGCTGCCGCGAATGAAAAGTCATTTCCGGTAGCGAACGGG
>JAPTUI010000058.1 GCA_028067895.1 Pseudomonadota bacterium
CCGCCCCCCATGCGCCGCCGAAAGGTCCTCCATCCCCCAGGTGAGCCCCGCGAGGCGTCGCGCCGACGCGCGGCGCACCGCCGCCGCCTGCGGGTACGAGGGCAGCGCGAGCAACCCGGCCGGCGTCTCGGTCCCGATCACCAGCAGCGCGGTGCTGCCGACCGGCAGGCCGTTGCCGGCCTCGATCGCCTCGAGCGTCAGCGCGATACGCTCGATGTCTGCATAGCTGTCGACCTTCGGCAGCACCAGCCCGGCCGGCCGCCCGGCAAGCACGGCGGTCGCGTCCTCGTAGAGCCGGCCGCTGGCGAGCGAGTTGACGCGCACCCACAGTTCGGGCCCAGCGCTTGCGGCATTCGTCTGCAGAAACTCCAGCACCTGTCCGCGTGCGAACCCGAGGCGTTGCGGAGCGACGGAGTCTTCCAGATCCACGATGAGCGCATCGGCGCCGCTGGCGAGCCCTTTGACGAGCTTGCGCTCGCTGTCGCCCGGCACGAACAGCAGCGAGCGCAGCGCTGCGCCGCTCATGCGGGCTTCTTCAGCATCAGCGCGGCGCGGCGGCACGACGCCACCTCCTCGTCGCGTTGATTGTAGGCACGCTGATCGAACACCACGATCCCCGCGTCGGGCCGCGAGCGGCTCTCGCGCACCGACACGACGCTGGTGATGGCGCGCAACGTGTCCCCGACGCGCACCGGTCGCGGGAACTTCACGTCCTCCCAGCCGAGGTTGCCGATCGTGGTGCCAAAGGTGGTGTCGTACACCGACAGCCCGACCAGCAGGCCGAGCGTGAACACGCTGTTGACGATACGCTCACCGAAGGGCGTGTCGCGGCAGTACTCGGCGTCCAGATGAATGGCCGCCGGGTTCATCGTCAGGGCGCTGAACAGCAGATTGTCGGTTTCGGTCACCGTGCGGCGCACCTGGTGCTCGAACCGCTGTCCGACTGTGAATTCCTCGAAATAGAGTCCCATCGTGCCGCTCTCTTGGCTCTCAGGCGATGGGCCATTATCGCACCGGCGAGCCCGAGCTCATAACCGTGCGGGCCGCGCGCCAAACCAAGCGGTATTTAGGGCCCCGCCGGTGAGCGCCTATAGTCGCTCGCATGTATCGCTACGACCAGATCGACCGCGACCTGCTGCGCCAGCGCACCGAGCAGTTTCGCGATCAGACCCGCCGCTACCTCGCCGGGGAGCTCCCGGAGGACGATTTCCGCCAGCTGCGCCTGCGCAACGGCCTGTATCAGCAGCGCCACGCGCCGATGCTGCGCATCTCGGTGCCGTACGGACTGCTCAGTGCGGCGCAGCTGCGCGCCATGGCGCAGGTGGTGCGCACGTACGACAAGGGTTACGGTCATTTCACGACCCGGCAGAACATTCAGCTGAACTGGCCGCGGCTCGATCAGGTTCCGGATCTGCTCACCGAGCTCGCCGAGGTGCAACTGCACAGCATCCAGGCCTGCGGCAATGACACGCGCAACATCACCTGCGATTATCTCGCCGGTGTCGCCGACGACGAACAAGTCGACCCGCGCCCCTACTGCGAGCTGCTGCGCCAGTTCGTGGCGCTGCACCCGGAGTTCTACTATTTATTTGGCAAGTTCAAGTTCGGCTTCAGTGGCGCGACGAACGACCGCGCCGCCACCCGCACCAATGATGCGGCGGTGCACGTGCTGCGGCGCGACGGTGCGATCGGCTACCGCTTCTTCGTCGGCGGCGGCCTCGGCCGCCTGCCGCTGCTCGGGCAGGAGATGAACGGCTTCGTGCCCGAATCGGACCTGCTGATGTATGCCTGCGCCATCCTGCGCACGTTCAACCGCTTCGGCCGGCGCGACAACATCCACAAGGCCCGCATCAAGATCGTCCTGCGCGAGTGGGGCATCGAGCGCTTCCGCACGGCCATCGAGACTGAATACGCCAAGATCCGCAAGAGCGACGAGGGCGAGCAGCTGCGGCTGTGGCCCGAGGACATCGAGCGGATGCGCACGCACTTCAGCGCCCCGCCCTACCGGCCGGCCCCCGAGGCGCGCGCGGACCTCGCCGCGCCGGCGGCGCTCGAGGGGGGCTTTGCCGCCTGGCTGAAGCGCAACGTGCGCGCACACAAGATGCCCGGCTACCGGGTGGTGTTCGTCTCGTTGAAGGCACCCGGCCAGGCGCCCGGGGACTGCACGGCCGAGCAGTTCGAGGCGCTCGCAGAACTCGCCGAGACCTACAGTTTCGGCGAACTGCGCGCCACGTACGATCAGAACCTCGTCCTGCCGGACGTGGCCGAACGCGACCTGCATGCGCTGTGGACGCGGCTCGAGGCGGCACGGCTCGCCACGCCCAACATCGGGCTCACCACCGACATCATCGCCTGCCCGGGCCTGGATTTCTGTGGCCTGGCGAATGCCGGCACGATCGGTGTGACGCAGGAGATCTACCAGCGCTTCGACTCGCTCGAGGCGCAGTACGAGATCGGCCCGATCCGCATCACCATGAGCGGCTGCATGAACGGCTGCGGCCATCACAGCGTCGGGCACATCGGCATTCTCGGCGTCGATAAACACGGCGAGGAGTGGTATCAGGTCACCCTCGGCGGCAGCCCAGGCAACGACGCCGCGATCGGCGAGCGCGTCGGGCGCGCCCTCGCGCGCAGTGAAATCGCCGACGGAGTTGCGCGGCTGATTCATACGTATCTGGAGTTGCGCAGCGACGAGGAGGAAACCTTCCTCGAATGCTACCGGCGCCTCGGGCTCGCCCCCTTCAAGGCG
>JAPTUI010000353.1 GCA_028067895.1 Pseudomonadota bacterium
CTGGGCGTGGCGTTGTGCCTGATCATCGCTTCAGGACCCGCCGCGTGGGCGGCGGGTCCTGACGGCTGGCGGCTTTCGGCCGGCTATCAGTACACGAGCGGCGACTATGGTGGCGTCGAGACCATCACCGAGACCTATGTTCCGGTGACCGTGGGCTACCGGTTCCGACGGGCGGCGTTTCGGCTGACCGTCCCCTATGTCAGCGTGAGCGGTCCGGCGACCATCATTGACGATACGACCGGCGAGTTCGCACCGGGGCCGGGTGGGACTCATAGCGGTCTCGGGGATGTCCTGCTCTCGGGGACGCTCTATGACCTCGCCAAGTCGGAGGCGGCACGATTTCATCTCGATCTGACCGGGACGGTGAAATTCGGGACCGCTAAGGCCTCGGAAGGTCTCGGAACCGGGGAAACGGACTACGCGCTGCAGCTCGATGCGCTGAAGGATGTGGGTAGAGTCGGGCTGTTCGCCACCGCCGGGTATGTGGTGCGGGGCAGTCCGGGGAAGATCCACCTGCGCAACGTCCCGTTCGGGCAGGTCGGCATGGATCTGCTGGTGATGAACGGCGCGCGTGCGGGTGTGAGCTTCGCGTACCGGACGTCTGCGATCGTGAACTACGATTCCGTGAAGGAAGCCTCCCTGTTCGCAGCGTTCTCCGCTGCGGGTGGTCTGGTCATCAACCCTTCGATCTTCAAAGGGTTCGGGGACAGCAGCCCATCCTGGGGGGGCGGCGTTCAGTTCAGTTGGAGTCCTGCATCCGGACAGACTTAGGACGTTTCGGCGCAGGACGGACCGCGCGCCGCAAGGCGCGCCGGTCCGTATCGATTCACACGGTGTAGGGGACTGAGGGCGTGGACGACATGAAAGCCGTACGTGTATCACATCTGCTGCCTCCCGAGGGCGCCGCGGACCTCCTGCCGGAGCAACTGAGTGGCTTGCTGAGGCCACAGGCCTACGCCCATCCCGTCGAAGCGGTGGCGGTGATCGAGACCCCCATCTCGTGGGTGCTGCTCGCCGGTGCCTTCGCTTACAAGATCAAACGTCCTGTACGTTATCCGTTCGTCGATCAGCGCACGCTCGAGTACCGCCGCTGGTTGTGCGAGGAGGAGTTGCGGCTCAATCGCCGCTTCGCCCCGCAATTGTATCTGGAAGTGTGTCCCGTCGTATCCGCAGGACGGCACGTGCGCATGCACAGCGGTTCGGCCGGTGCTCACCGGGTCGTGGAGTACGCGGTACGGATGGTGCGATTCGATGTGGCCGACGAGCTCGATCGGCGTCTGGCGGAAGGCCGCCTGCCGGTCGAGGCACTCGCGACCTTCGGGCAGACATTGGCGGACATTCATGCCACGCTCCCCTCCGTGACGGAGGATGCGAGTTGGGGGCAACCGATACAGGTGCGCTCACTGCTGATCGAAAATGTTCAGCAAGGCGTCGCTGCGGCCGAAGTGTTCGCGCGCGCCGAAGCGGTCGCGGTCCTCGAGGTGCCGTTCGAACAGCGCATCGCGCAGGCCAGTCCGGCGATGGCGCTGCGCCGCGCGAGCGGCCGGGTGCGCGAGTGTCACGGCGATCTGCACAGCCGCAATATCGTCGTGCGCGAGGGCCGTCTCGTACCGTTCGACTGCCTGGAGTACGAGCCGGCGTTTCGCTGGATCGACGTGGCGGACGAAATCGCCTTTCTGTTGAGCGATCTGAGCGCGCGCGGCCATCGCCGACATGCGCAGGCATTTCTGGCTGCGTATCTGCAGCGCAGCGGCGATTACCACGCGTGCCGGGTGATCCGCCTGTACGAGGCGCACCGGGCACTGGTGCGTGCCAAGGTGGCGGCGCTCTCGGCGGCAACACGTCCCGAGGCGGGACGCTCGGCGCTGCGCGCGGAATTCGAGCGGCTGGTGACTCACGCGGCCGCGGCGCTGGCGGCGCGGCCGCCGCAGCTGGTGCTGATGAGCGGATTGTCCGGGTCGGGCAAGACGTGGATCGCCCGGCAGCTCACCGAACGGCTCGATGCGGTGCACCTGCGCTCGGACGTCGAGCGCAAACGCCTGGCCGGCCTCGATCCGCTGCAACCGTCGGGGTCGGGGCTCGCAGCGGGACTGTACGCGCCCGACGTGAGCGAGCGGGTGTACGATGAGTTGGCGCGAGAGGCTTACGATGCGCTGATCGGGGGCTACTCGGTGATCGTGGATGCGACTTTTCTGCGCCTTGCGCAGCGGCGTCGGTTCAGGGAACTGGGCGCCCGTGCCCAGGCCGCGACTTACTGGGTCCGCTGCACCGCGCCGCTGGCGGTGCTGCAGGAGCGTCTGCGTGCGCGTGCCGAGGCGGGAGAGGATCCGTCCGAAGCCGATGTCTCGGTGCTCGAATGGCAGCGTCAGCAGCTCGAACCGGCGGCGGCGGATGAAAGGCTGGCGTCGCTGGAGGTCGAATCCACCGACCCGCAGTCGATCGACAAGATCCTCGGGCTGATCCGCGCCGCGCCGTGACGGCGAACGTCCTCAGGTCGAGGCGTCGTTCGACTGCTGCAGCAGGTGTACGAAAGCCGCGGCGGCCGGCTCCATCTGCGCGCTCTCACGCTCTACCATCATCAACGGGCGGGTGATGGTCAGCTCGCGCACCGGCAGCGTGCGCAAACTGCCGTCGGCCAGTTCCAGCAGGTCACTGGCCGGGTTCGCGAGCAGACCGGTCACGACACCAAGCTCCACGCCATCCTCGTCGACGACGGTGCTGCCGACCAGCTCGTGCACCCACAGCAC
>JAPTUI010000619.1 GCA_028067895.1 Pseudomonadota bacterium
CGATCTCCATCCTCGAGCGCGAGGAGCTCCTTCACCTCCTCCAAACTGAAGCCGAGCGCTTGGGCTTGCCGGATGAATCGCAGTCGCTCGGCGTGGGTCTCGCCGTAGCGGCGGATCCCGCCCGGCGGGCGGCGCGGCTCCCCGAGGAGACCCCGGCGCTGGTAGTAGCGGATCGTCTCCACATTCACTCCGACCTGTCTTGCCAGCGTTCCGACGGTATAGGACTCGCGCATATTGACTCCGTAGTCGAGTACGGTCTTACCGTACGCCCAATCTGGGAAGTTACAAGAGCCCCTGCATGCGCGGAGAAACCCCGGCCCAACAGCCCGTGGTCCGAATGCGAAGCCTCGCCCTCGGCGGGCTGGCTGCGATCCTCGCCTCGGCCTGCTGTCTCGGACCGCTCGTCCTGGTTTTGCTGGGCGTGAGTGGCGCCTGGATCGGCAACTTGACGCGGCTCGAGCCCTACCGCCCGCTCTTCCTCAGCGCCGCGCTGATCGCCTTGTTCTTCGCGTGGCGGCGCATTTTTCGGCTGGCGCGCGCCTGCACGCCTGGTGAGGTTTGTGCCATGCCACACGTCCGGACCCCCTCCAAGGTCATTTTTGCGTGCGTGGCCGCGTTGGTTCTGATTGCATTCGCCTTCCCGTACGCCGCACCCCTGTTCCAATGAAGTAAGGAGTTCGTCATGAAAAAGCTGCTTGCCGCACTTGTTCTCGCCGGCGTCGTCGCGCCGATGTGGGCCGCCACCCGAACCGTCACACTGGCCATTCCGAGCGCGCACTGTGCGATGTGCCACGTGACAGTCAAGGAAGCGCTCTCGAAAGTCCCTGGCGTCCGTAAAATCGAGGTGAGTCTGGCGAAGAAGGACGCGGTCGTCACATTCGATGACGCGAAGACCCCCGTCGGCGCGCTGACGGCGGCGACCCGGAATGCTGGCTATCCGTCGGCGGTCGAGCGGTAACCGGCTCGACGCCACAACGAGGAGCACATCCCATGGCACTTGCCACACGAATCGCGGATAAGGCGGGATTTCTCGGCACGTTCATCTCGGCGATGGGTTGCGCGGCCTGTTTCCCGGCGCTCGCCAGTCTCGGCGCGACCATTGGTCTTGGTTTCCTCACGCGCTGGGAAAGTCTGTTCATCACCACGCTCATTCCGCTCTTTGCGCTGCTGGCGCTCGCCGCGAATGCGCTCAGCTGGCGGAGTCATCGCCAGACTCGACGCCTCGTACTCGGTCTCATCGGGCCGCTGCTGGTGCTCTCGGCGGCGCTCCTGATGCGGTTCGCCCACATCGGGACGGCTCCGCTCCTTTACCTCGGGCTCGCCTTCATGCTCGCGGTGTCGGCGTGGGACCTGGTCTCGCCACCGGCGCGACGCTGTGCCGGGCCGACGGGTCAACCGTCGGCGAACGGGTGAATCGTTGGGACTCTCAAGGATCTCACGGGGAACCGCTCTCATGACACAGCTCGACATCACTGGCATGACCTGCGACTCCTGCGCAATTCACGTCAAGAAGGCACTGGAGCAGATCCCCGGCGTGCGCTCGGCCGAAGTGTCCTACGCCCAGGGCAACGCTCGGGTCACCCTCAACGCCGGCACCTCTCCCCACGCTTTGACCGCTGCGGTGACCAGGCTCGGTTATCGCGCAACGCTCACGGACGCAGCGTCCCGCCAAGTCTCAGGTGGATTTCTTGGCCAAGCACGGAAATCGGCACGGTTGGAATCCATGACCTGTCACGATGCGGGTGGACTGCACATCGCCATCCTCGGCAGCGGCGGCGCGGCGATGGCGGCGGCGCTGAAGGCCACCGAGGAAGGTGCGCACGTCACCCTGATCGAGCGCGGCACTCTCGGAGGCACCTGTGTCAACGTCGGCTGCGTGCCCTCGAAGATCCTGGTCCGTGCCGCCCACATCGCCCATCTGCGCCGCGAGAGCCCATTCGATGCCGGCCTCCCGCCCACACCCCCCATCATCCTGCGCGAGCGACTGCTGGAGCAGCAGCGATCGCGGGTCGAGGAGCTGCGTCAGGCCAAATACGAGAACGTGCTGGCCGGCAATCCCGCGATCACGGTGCTGCACGGCGAAGCCCGCTTCACCGACAGTCACCGTCTCACGTTACGGTTGAACGATGGCGGCGAGTGCGCGGTGACCTTCGATCGCTGCCTGATCGCCACCGGTGCCACTGCGGCCGTGCCACCTATTCCGGGCTTGAAGGACGCACCGTTCTGGACGTCGACCGAAGCATTGGCGAGCGATGCCATCCCGCAGCGTCTGGCCGTGATCGGCTCGTCTGTCGTGGCCGTGGAGCTCGCACAAGCCTTCGCCCGGCTCGGCAGCCGGGTCACGATCCTGGCGCGCAACACACTGCTTTACCGCGAAGAGCCGGCCATCGGTGTGGCGCTCACGGCGGCCTTTCGCGCCGAGGGCATCGAAGTCCTGGAACACACTGAGGCCAGTCGGGTGACGCACCGGGACGGGGAATTCGTGCTGACGGTCCCGAGCGGTGAGCGACGGGCGGAGCGCCTGCTAATCGCAACGGGCCGCACGCCCAATACGCGGAGCCTCGGGCTCGAAGCCGCCGGCGTCGCCGTCAATGCGCGGGGGGCAATCCAGATCGACCCCCGTATGAGGACCCGCGCTCAGGATATATATGCCGCGGGCGACTGCACCGATCAACCGCAATTCGTCTACGTCGCCGCAGCCGCCGGCACCCGCGCCGCGATCAACATGACCGGCGGCAACGCGG
>JAPTUI010000272.1 GCA_028067895.1 Pseudomonadota bacterium
CTCATCGGCAGTCTCGACCGCTCGAAGAAGTTTCAGCCGGTTCAGAAGCAGTACAACGTGGGGACCGCGAGGAGGGTGACGGTCACCAGGAACGCGCGCGGAAAGGTGACGCTCGCGTTTCCGCAGGGCTTGCAAGGGGTGGAGAGGGCAGAGGTGATCAAGGCGGTGGAGGAGATCCTCAAGGATCTCGGGTAAGCACGAACTATGTTGTTTCTCCTGCAGACATGTCGCTGCCAAAATGACACGCTTTGACGCAAATATGAATCAATGCGACGATACTCGGCTTGAATGCGGGGATCGTCCGGTGCAAAGCTTCAACCCTGCGCGAGCGCTCGTCTGAGGCGGAAACAGCGTGCCGATCACGAATGCAGAATTCGAAGTGATGATGGCCGACACCGGCAAGCACATCGTCGGCGATGTGACTTGGCAGGAGGACCCCGATCATGCCCCGGCGGCGGAGTTTCGCGTCGAGGTGAGATCCGAGGCGGGATATCCGCTCTTCATCAACGCGCGCTGGAACCCTTTTGCCGAAACGCTTTCCTATACCTTGATCCACCGGACCACCGGGAGGGTCTATGGTCTGGACCTCGGGGCCGAGCACCACAATCCAACCTGCCAGTTCGTGGGCGAGAAGCACAAGCACCGGTGGAGTGATGTGTACGCCGACAAGGAAGCGTATGTTCCTCCTGATATCTCGGCCCCCTGGAGTGACCCCGTGAGGGTATGGCATCAGTTCTGCGCCGAGGCCAAGATCGAGCATCGTGGCGTCCTGCACTCACCGCCACAGGTGCAGGGGGACCTGCTGCTATGAGCGTGAATCCTTGCGATGTCTTGAATGAGCGCCTCGGGGCCATGTTCGAGTGCAGGCCCCAAAAGGACTATTTTCGCGTGCGCACGCCATTCTGGTATCCGGATGGCGGCGTGGTCGACCTTTTCGTGAAGACGGATCCCCAGCATTTTCTGGTCACGGACCTCGGGGAGGCACTGGGCTGGCTGAAATTGCAGTCCATGAGCGGCAAGCGATCCCCCAAACAGCAGAAGTTGCTCCAGGACGTGTGCCTGACTCTTGGCGTGCAGCTGTACAAAGGGCAACTGGTCATTCAGGGTGCCGATCCGGCCGAACTTGCGACGGCGATCACCCGACTGGGCCAAGCCGCGGTGCGAGTGACGGACTTGTGGTTCACGACCCGTACGCGCTCGGTCGAATCGGTCACGGACGAGGTGGACGATTACCTGCAAGAGCAGCACGTCGAGCATGACAAAGCGGTGAAATTCGCCGGTCGATCAGGTCGCGCATGGACGATCGATTTTCAAACCCGCACGACGGCGAGCAGCGCACTCGTTTGCGTACTGGCCAGCGGTTCGCGGCCGGGCGCTCGTCGCGTCACCGAGCATGTCGTCGCCGGTTGGCACGATCTGACAGCGCTTCGGGCGAGTACGCAGGGCCTGCGATTCATTTCGCTCTTCGATGACACGACGGATGTGTGGGGCGAGGAGGACTTTCGCCTGGCAGAGTCGCTCTCCGATATCGCGAGATGGTCGCGGCCGGATGAATTCGTGGCGTCGCTGAAGGCGGCGTGACGTACGGGCGCAATCATCTCGGACGGGGGATTGGTGTGAGCCAAGGCGCTGAAAGACTCGTGAGAGCGTAAGGACTGGCACGATGGCTAACTCGAGTGCCTTGCTCTTCAGAACCATTGCGGATCGCGACTACCTCGAATTCGGGTCCGGCGAGTCCTTCAATCCCCACCGGGTTGCCCGGTTTCTCGAGCTGAGCAAATCGGAAGTGGCCAAGGTCGCCGGCGTCGCGCCGGCCTCGGTGCGCTTCGATCAGAAGATGCCGAAAGACGTGCAGGACCGGTTGCTCGAGGTCGGCAACACCTGCGGGCTGGTCGCGCAGTTCTTTGCGGGCGACGCCGCAAAGACGGCCCTATGGTTCAAGACCCAGAATCCGCTGTTCGGCAATATCTCCCCGCGCGACATGATCCGCTATGGCCGCTACGACAAGCTGCGCGGCTTCGTGATGAGCGCGCTCGAGGAGAACGCGGTAGCTGAGGGCATAGCGGGTCGGCATGCCGCGGGGAAGCCGACACGTGGCGCGGCGCAAGCCTCAAGGTGACCCTGATGGTTCCGCAGGGCTTGTGAGGCGTCGAGAGGGGAGCAGATCGTGAAGGGCCTCGGGTAGGGCGGCAGCGGCGCTTCTCGGAGCTGAGGCGGGTACTGAGGCTTGCGAGGAGCTTGGCAAGATGACGTACCAGTCTCAGGCTTGGCGTTCGTCGGAATACAATATTTGCTGCACAGTAAATATATATAGAACTTGACGCCTTTGCTAAAGACGTGTATATTTACTGCGCAGTAAATCAAGCCAGAGTTCATGCTTACCGCTCAGATCACCGAGCGCTCACTGGTCGACCACCTGCTGGAGACACTTCGGGCGCTCCCTGATGTCAACGACGTCCAAGTCGCGCGCGAAGCGTCGGCAGCCGAGCGCGCGTCGCATGCCCGGATTGACGCGGTCATCGACCTTCGTATCGCCGGCAAGTCGCTGGAGCTGATGATCGAAGCGAACAAGTCGCTTTACCCCCGCGATGCACGGAACGCCTTCTGGGTATGGACAATGAAGAGCGCTCTCGCTCACCCGGCGGCGGATGCCCAGGGCCCGGAACGAGTGCCCATGCTGATCGCGACATCGATCTCCCCCGGCGCCAAGGAGTTTCTGCGGCACGAGGGAGTCGGTTACTTC
>JAPTUI010000162.1 GCA_028067895.1 Pseudomonadota bacterium
CCGGCACACGAGGAACTCGATGATGACCTCTCAACCATCACATTCTGAGTGCCGCCCCCGCAACCGCCGCGCGGTCGCTCGAGGCGCTCGGACCCGCGAGCTGATCCGGCAGCTCATGCTCGCGCACGCCGAGCGCTGCCCGCTCGCCCGGCCGCTGACGATCAAGGCTATCCAAGAGCTACTGCGGCAGCGTGGCATTAATCTCCAGAAAAGCGCCGTTGCGTGGCACATGGCGCACGTCCGGCTTGCTGCCGACATCGAGGCGCTGGATGTTGAGTTACGTCGGAATCATTCCAATTCAACCCCGCCATCAGCGGGTTTACCATGAAGTGCAAACTCTGCAAACGAGTTCGCACTAACGTCGCACATCGATGAAACACCCCCGCTGCATCATCTGTACTCACCCGAAGCGCCACGACCTCGAGAGTGAACTCGCGGACGGCGCCCGGCTGCGTCCGCTGGCTCGGCGGTATGATCTGAGCTACGACGCGCTGTGGCGGCATTGGAGGCGCCATGTCCCGCAAGAGCATAAAGACCGGCTGAAGTTCGGGGACGCGCCAGCGTATCGCCTCAAGGGCATGGTGGCCGAGGCAGAGATCACCGTCCTGAAGGACCTGAACTTCGCCCGCCATTCGCTGCTCGAGGCCCTGGCCGTGGCGCCAGCCGAGGATGCCAACGCCAGGGCGTCGCTCACTGGTCGCGTTCATGAAAATGCCAGGATTCGTGGTCAGCTCACCGGCGAGCTGAGCAAGTCACCGCTGATCCAGCAGAACACCGTGAATGTCTTTATGAACTCCCCGGAGTTCGTCCGGTTCCAAGGAGCGCTCTTGAACGTGCTGCGCCAGTTCCCCGAAGCCCGTGAGGCCGTCATTGCTGAGTTCGAGAGGCTCGAGGCGCTCGAGGAACAAGCCGAAGAACTGCCGGCCGAAGCGACCCCATCACTCCCAGCCCTGGAGCACGTATCCGATGCCGAAGAAACCGACTCCGCCGCCTGATCGCAGCGGCCTGCGCCGGCAATTCGCCGCGGCGCTCAAAACCGACTGGTCCCGGCTTGCTCGGCAGAATCAGCTACCGCCCCCCGGGGACTGGCGTATCTGGCTGCTGCTCGCTGGCCGCGGCTTCGGCAAGACTCGCACCATTGTCGAGTTCGTCCGTGCCGAGGTTGAAGCCGGCCGCGCCTGCAGGATCGCGCTCCTGGCCGCGACCGCAAGTGACTGTCGAGACGTGCTCGTAACCGGGCATTCCGGCATCCTCAATGTGTTTCCCGAGCCCAGCCGGCCGATCTATGAACCGACCAAGCGCCTACTCTCCTGGAAGAACGGCGCCATTGCGACGATGTACTCGGCTGATGAACCCGACCGGCTCCGTGGCCCGCAGTTCGACCTCGCCATCTGTGACGAGCTGGCCGCATGGCGCTATCCCGAGGCGCTCGACATGCTGCTGCTCGGGCTGCGCATCGGCAAGAACCCACGGGTTGCCATCGCCACGACTCCGAGGCCGACGAAGGTAATCCGTGACCTGCTCGCTCGTGAGGGGCGCGACGTTGCGGTGACGCGTGGCTCGACGCTGGATAACCGGCAGAACCTGGCGCCGGCCTACGTCGAGCAGATCATCGAGCGCTACAAGGGCACGCGCCTCGAGCGCCAAGAGATTCATGGCGAGGTGCTCGAAGACACCCCTGGCGCATTGTGGAACCGTGACACCCTCGAGCAGACCCGCGTCGAGGCCGCACCGAAGGACCTGCAGCGCATCGTCGTGGCCATCGACCCGGCGGGCTCGAGCGAGGAAGGTGCCGATGAGACTGGCATCGTCGTGGCCGGCATCGGGCAGGACGGCCATGCGTATGTGCTCGAGGACATCTCTGGCCGATATGACCCGACCGGCTGGGCACGTCGCGCGCTAGGTGCGTTTCATGTGTGGAAGGCCGACAGGATCGTCTGCGAGACGAACTATGGGGGCGAAATGGTGCGCGCCACCATTGAGGCCGTGGACCCCACCGTACCGGTGAAGCCGATCACCTCGAGCCGCGGCAAGGTGCTGCGGGCCGAGCCGATTGCGGCATTCTTCGAGCAGCGCAAGGCGCACATCGTCGGCAGTCTGCCGGAACTCGAAGATCAGGCATGCCGTTTTACGGCCGACTGGACGCGATCCCGTGACGGTTCGCCGGATAGAGTGGACGCAATGGTCTTTGCGCTGAGCGACCTGATGCTCGGGCTGCCGGCGGGCGGGTTCTTCAAAGAGGCCATGTTTCTCAATGACAGCCAGCCCGTGGTTCTCACTCGGCGTCCACTCGCTGTCTTTGCGGTACTCGGCACGCCGCACGACACCCAGCCCGGGAGCGATAGCGTCGCGGTCTTGTACCTTGCGAAGTCGAGCCGTCCCGATGCCGCGCTGACGATACTCGACTGGTCGATTGCAACGCATGAGACGGCGCTGCTGCGTGGTGCATGGCTCGAGGACGTTGCCAGAAACCTCGGCGGCTGGGCGGCAGCGACACAGACCACGAGCGCAGGCATCTGGCTCGAGCGCTCCACGCCGGCCGGCGGGGCACTTGCCGAACTCGGCGTGGCGCACCGCCTGCAGATCATGGACGCAACCGATGCGCTGAAACAGTTACCGGTGACGCTGCCCGAGCGGGTCGCGCTGGCGGCAAAATACATCGGCACCGGCGCCCTGGTGCGGATCGGCGCCGAGGCGCACGCGAAGGCCGTAACGTTCCGTGGGCTCACCCGTAATC
>JAPTUI010000620.1 GCA_028067895.1 Pseudomonadota bacterium
TGACGAGCTACCTGACGTTCGAGGCGCCGTACACGCGCGCTCTGATCGAATTGGGGTACGAGGATGCGATGCAGTTGCGCGAGCAGCTGACAGCGTTCGTGAGCGGGGAGCCCGCCGCCGCCGCGGTGGCCGCGCATTCCGGCTGAGCTTCAGCGGCTCTCCGGTCCCGCCGCCTCGCTGCGCAGGCCGGTGTGCCGGGCCCGCACGCGCGGATGTGTCTCGGCGAAGCGCTGGGTGAGACGCTCGACGATGTAGACGGAGCGATGTTGACCGCCGGTACAGCCGACCGCCACGGTGAGATAGCCGCGGTTGCTCGCCTGGTACTCAGGGATACGCGCGCTGATGAAGGTGGCGATGTCGTCCACCAGACGCGTCACGTCGGAGTGGCGTTCGAGGAAGCTGATCACTTGCGCATCCCGGCCCGTGAGGGCGCGCAGCGTCGGCTCCCAGTAAGGGTTCGGCAGCGAGCGGGCATCGAACACGAAGTCCGCATCGCCGGGAATGCCGTGTTTGAAACCGAACGACTCGAACGTGACCGACAGCCGGCCGCCGCGCGGCTCGCCGAGCCGTTCGGCGATCAGGTCGCGCAGCTTGTGCATGCCCATGTGCGACGTGTCGATCACCAGATCCGCCGCCTGGGCGATCGGATCCATCAGGCGCCGCTCCAGTGCGATGGCGGCGCTCAGATCACGGCTGCCGCGGCCCATCGGATGCGTGCGGCGCGTCTCGGCGAAGCGGCGTAGCAGCACTTCGTCGGCGGCCGTGAGGAAGATGACCTCACAGTCGATGCCACTGCGGCGCAACTCGTCGATCAGCTGCGGCACGATGGCGATTTCTGCGGCACTATTGCGCGCATCGACGCCGACCGCGGCCCGTCCGTAGGTCTGTTCGGGACTGCGCACCGCGTGCGCAATGAACGGCTTGAGCAGGGCGGCCGGTATGTTGTCGATGCAGTAGTAGTCCAAGTCCTCGAGCATGCGCAACGCCACGCTCTTGCCCGAACCCGACAGCCCGCTCAAGACGATGATGCGCACGGGGTGTGCCGTCCCCGCTGCTCAGGCGCGCAACATGCGCACCTCGAGCGCATGATGGTCGGTAAGTTTCTCCTTGTGCTTCTTGATGCACCGGTCGAGCTTGTCGGCGAGCAAGTCGATTGCCGCATACATGTTCTGCTCGGTGGAATCGGCATGGATGGAGTTGCCGCTCACGTGCAGAGTCGCCTCGGCCTTTTGGCGTAACTTCTCCACGCTCAGTACGCAATGCACGTCGATGACTTGCTCAAAGTGCCGTTCGATGCGCTCGAGTTTCTTCTCCACGTAGCCACGCAGGGCGGGGGTGATCTCGATGTGGTGACCGGTAACGTTGAGCTGCATAGTCATCTCCTATCGCGTGAAAAAGCAGGATGACGATCATCCGATGTTCAGGCCGGTGCTGATCCGGAGCGCTTGCGCTCGCCGGAGGAGGGGATATTCATCGCTTCGCGGTACTTCGCCACGGTGCGGCGCGCCACCGGGATGCCCTCGGCGGAGAGCAGCTCGGCGATGCGCCCGTCGCTCAGCGGCGCGAGCGGTTCCTCTTCCTTGACCAGCTTCCTGATCTTGGCGCGGATGGCGGTCGAGGAGGTCCCCGAGCCGTCCGCACCTTCTATCTGACTGGAGAAGAAGTAGCGAAGTTCGAAAACTCCGCGCGGGGTGTGCATATACTTGCCCGAGGTGACGCGCGAGATCGTTGATTCGTGCATCCCGACCGCCTCGGCGATGTCCTTGAGGATCATCGGGCGCATGTGTTCTTCGCCCTGCTCGAGGAAGGAGACCTGTCGTTCCACGATGGAGCGGGCGACCTTGATCAGCGTCTCGTGGCGGATCTCCAGGCTCTTCAGCAGCCACCGGGCCTCCTGCAGCTGCGCTCGCAGGCTCGCATGGCTCGCGTTGCGGCCGAGCAGGTTGGCATAGCCCTGGTTGAGGCGCACTCGCGGCAGGGTTGCGCCGTTGATCTCGACGATCCAGCCGTGATCGCCGCGGCGTACGAAGACGTCGGGTACGACGTATTGCGGCGCGCTCGTGCTGATGGTCGCGCCCGGCCGCGGATGGCAGGCCCGGACCAGCGCAAGTGCTTCGGCGAGGTCCTCCTCGCTGGTGTGCAGTTCGCGCCTCAGCGCGACCAGGTCGCGCCCGGCCAGCCGCTCCAGGTGATGGCGCGCAATGGCGACGGCCGTCGCCATTCCCGGGGTGGACTGATCGAGTTGGCGCAGTTGCAGCTCGATGCACTCCCCGATGCTGCGGGCACACACCCCCGCCGGATCGAGCGCCTGGACCCGACCGAGCACCGCTTCGACGTCCTCGCAGGTGCACTGCACGTCGGGTTTGAGGGTCTCGGCGATGTCCTGGAGCGATTCGATGAGGTAGCCGTCGTCGTTGACCGCATCGACGATGGCGCGTGCGATGGCCAGATCCCGCGGTGCGAGGCGGGCCAGTTCGATCTGCCAGAGCAGATATTCCTGCAGGGACTGGCCGGCGGCATCGGCGATGTCCCGCTGGCGGTCGTCGTCCTCGCCGTTCCAGGCGGACTCCCCGGATCCGCTCCCCGGGCTGCCCCAGTCCTCGTCGAGGACCTCGATCCTCTCCTCAGGTCCGTCCGCGGCTGCCTCGGCCTCTCGGGGTGCCTCACTGCTCGGCGTGGGGTCGCTCGCTTCGGCAGCGCCGGGCAGTTCACTCTCGCCCTCGCCCTCGTCCAC
>JAPTUI010000062.1 GCA_028067895.1 Pseudomonadota bacterium
ACCCGTGCGGCGCGGCCTTCGTAAAAAGCGATGCCCCAGCCATCGGCATGTGGGCCGACGTCGCCCCCCCTGGGCCTGAGCAAGGCCAGCGAGCGGTTCACGTCGGTTGGTTGGCTCGCACTCATCGCGAACAGCTCGCACATCATCAATCTCCGCTATCAGTCAAGATTCTCAATGCCGGTCCCGCAATTGCAACGGAGCGCCGGTTGTCGATCTCGAAAATGGACATGCGGACACTAAAACCATCGATAGAACCAATACTTTTCGGAGGCGACCTTGCCCAGATGCAGCAAATATCCCGGGCTGCGCAGACGCAGCTGGGGCGCAGGCTCGGCGAAAAAATTGCCGCTCCCGAAGCCGGCACGGTTGCCGCCGATTTCAATGAAACAGGCCCCATGACCCGCAAACGAGCGCGGCGCCCCCGCGCCGGTAATGGCGCACGTGATGTTTCTGGCCACCACCTCCGCCTCGCCGCGAGCGAACACGCCGGCCTTCGGCAGCGGCCTGCCGCTCACGAGCGGGATGCCAGTCACATCGCCGATCGCATAGACGCTCGGGAATTTCGTTTCGAGCGTCTCCCGGTCCACGGGTACCCATCCGGACTCGCCGGCAAGGCCGGCTGCACGAACCACAGTCGGGGCGCGGTGCGGCGGTACGTAGGCGAGCAGATCAAAGGGGGCGGTCGCGCCATTCTTGAAGCGAATCAGCCGCGCCGACGGATCGACCTCGGTGACCAAGTGCTCGGTGTGGACACGCACCCCTGTGCTCTCGACCAATTGCCGCACCTTCGCCGATACCTCCGGGCCGGCCACCGGCATCGGGCCTGGCTCGGGCGTGTAGAGGCCGACAGTGACGGCCGGGTGCACGCCACGCTTGCGAACGTCCGCCTCGAGAAGCATGGCGGCCTCGTAAGGTGCCGCGGGACATTTGAACGGCGTTCCACCAACCAGCACGGCCAGGTGCCCCTCCCGAAGGTCCCTGCGCGCCCGGTTGAACGATTGCGCTCCCGCGAGTGTGTAGAAATTATGCCCAGCCTCGGCGAGGCCCGGAATTGCTTCCGGTGCGAGCTCGGCGCCCAGCGCGACCACCATGTAATCGGCTGCGATTTCCCGCCCGGCCGCTCGTACGCTGAGTGTCTGCGGCTCGATCCGTTCGACCTCGCCGTGCACGAACTCGATGCCTGACTGGGCAAGGCGCTCGATCGGGCGCGAAATCTGCTCTTCGCGCCGGGCTCCGACCATGAGCCAAAGCAGCGAAGCAGGAAAAACGTGTCGCGTCTCCCGCTCCACGAGAATGATCCGATGCTCACGAGGCAATTGCTTGCGCAGCAGACTTGCCGCCACGATGCCGCCGATGCCGCCCCCCAGGATGAGAATGGTTTTGGCCGCCGTCATGGCACTATCCCCGGATTGCTCAGAACACCAGCACTTTGTCGGACGCGAGCGTCAGCGCGGCCAGCTCATCCATCGTCCCGCGCCGAGCGCCTTCGACCAGTTCCGCTTCGGTGAGGCCGCGCGCTTCCATACAGGTGCCGCAGAGCAGCACCTGGTGGGTGCCGCCCCGGAAGCGCTTCAGCATGCGCTCGAGGCTGTAATAGCCCTCGGGCGTCTTCTGGCCGCTCTTGGCACACCCGACCGCGTCAGCCATGAGGAAGACCGTGATTTCGGTCGCGGGATCCGCCTTGCCGAGCGCATTGGCGAGGCGCAGCGCGTTGTAGCAGCGCTCCGTACCGTAGGGCGGATCGTTCAGGATGAATAGAATTTTCATGGCACGTCACCTGCTTGGCGCGCAGACGGCTGGGCGCTGCGCGGGCCTATGCTTCAACGGGCAACCCCGCCGCCTTCCATTCGGGATAGCCGTCCTCGAGACGGTAGGCTTCACGGCCTTTCGATCGCAGCGCGGCGACCGCCTCGTAGGACAGAACGCAATAGGGACCCCGACAGTAGGCGATCACGGCAGCATCCTTGGGCAGTCTTGCCAAGGCGGCATCGAGCTCAGCGAGGGGGACGTTGATCGCGCCCGGTAGATGGCCCTGCGCAAACTCATCGGCAGGCCGGACATCGAGGAGGGTCACCGACTCGCCATGCAGTCGCTCGAGCAGTGTGTCGCGAGAGACAGGTTCGAGCGCATCGCGGGCGCGGAAATAGGTACTGATGATCCGCTCGACCTCGGCGACGTTGCGTTCGCCGACCCGGCCGAGTGAGCCGAGAAGACTGATGACGTCGGAGTCGGAGATCAGGCTGTAGAGCATCCGCTTGCCCTCACGCCGCGGCTCAGCCAAGCGTGCGCGGCGCAGGATCTGCAGATGCCGCGAGGTATTGGCGATCGAGAGGCCGCTGCGCTCGGCGAGCTCCTCGACGCTGCGCTCGCCTTGGGCGATCAGCTCGAGCAACTCCAGCCGATGGGGATGTCCCAGCGCCGAAGCAATCTCGGCGAGATGGGCGTAGATGCGCTGCTTGGGTCGACTGCTTGACATCGTGATTCTTTCAATCAATCATTCGCCAAATCGATGGAATATTCAAGTACCGAAAATTGAGGAATGCCATAATCGGGGTTCCCTTGATTTCGGTGCCAAAAGTGCCGGTAGGATTTCTCGGTGATTACAGGGGCCGAGGCGAGATTTCATAGCTGATTCAAACGGTTGCTGTTCGGCTTTCTGGCGGGCTATGGTGACGCCCTGCGGGGAGGTCCAGAACATGAACGACTGGCAGTCGACGTGGCTGGGGCGGCG
>JAPTUI010000639.1 GCA_028067895.1 Pseudomonadota bacterium
ACGAAGATCTACGTCGGGAACCTTCCGTTTTCGGCCACTGAGAGCGAAGTCCGCGAGCTGTTCGCGCAGCACGGGACGGTCGAGTCCGTGAGCCTGATCACCGACCGGGAGACCGGCCGGCCGCGCGGCTTCGGATTCGTCGAGATGGCGCGCGCGGATGCCACCCGCGCCATCCAGAGCTTGAATGGCAAGGACCTGGGCGGCCGCCCGCTGCGCGTCAACGAAGCGCAGGAGCGCGGCGCTGGCGGTCCCGGCGGTCCTCGCGGCGGCGGCGCTCCGCGCCGCTGGTAAGCACTCGGCACCGAGCGGCCGGTCCGGCAGGGGTTGCTCTGCCGGGCCGGCCGCTTTTATTTGGTTTTTGGGCGCTGCGCAGGGGCGCTCTGCTACACTCGCGCCCCCGATTTCTCAGCGTCCGAGGAGACGATTCGATGGGCAAGGGCGACATCAGAACCCGCCGCGGCAAGATTTATCGCGGCTCTTTCGGCAAGACCCGCGCGAAGGACCCCGCCGCGGCCAAGAAAACCGCCAAGCGCACGACCCGCAAGTAATTCGTTCGAGATCCTGAGGTTTGGCGCGCCCGCGGCGGAAGTCCGCGGCCGGCCAGGAAGCCGGAAGAGTCTATGACCACGTCGCATTTTCATTGGCGTCCCCACCCCTGGCACGGCCTGGAGCCGGGTCCGGACTGTCCGGAAGTGGTGACGGCCTATATCGAGATCACCCCGTTCGATCTGGTCAAATACGAGGTCGACAAGGAAACCGGCTACCTCAGAGTGGATCGGCCGCAGCGCACCTCCTCGCAGCCCCCGGCCCTCTACGGGTTCATCCCCCAGACCTACTGCGGGGAGCGGGTGAAGCGTCTGGCGCCGGGCTGTGATCGTGGCGACGGCGATCCGCTCGACATCTGCGTGATCAGTGAACGGCCGATCGCCCACTCCGAGGTGCTGCTGCGCGCCCGGATCCTCGGTGGCCTGAAGATCGTCGATCGCGGCGAAGCGGACGACAAGATCGTCGCGGTGCTCGAGGGCGATTACGTCTGGGGGCACGCCCGCGAGCTCAACGAGCTGCCGGCGACGCTCATCGAGCGCCTGGAACATTACTTTGCGACCTACAAGCTCGTGCCCGGCGAGCCGCAGCACATCAAGATCATCGGGCGCTACGGCCATGCCGAGGCGGCCGCGGTGATCCGCGCGTCGCTCGAGGACTATCGCGAGGCGTACGGGGATATCGAATCCCCGGTGCCGGGCGGCGGCGTCGTCCAGCACCGCTGATTCAGGCGGGTTTCGGCTCGATCCACAGCGCGCGGGCGCTGGCGCACAGGTCGCCGTCTTCGCCGAAGACGGCCGTGCCCGCGCCGTGCTTGCGCCCCTCGGACTCCAGGGCCCAGCCGATCACGGTGCAGCGTTCGCCGACGTGCGCGAGCCGGTTGACGTGCGCGGTGATCTCCCCGAGCAGCATCATGCGGTCATCGGCGCTCACCGCGTAGAACCCGGGGCAGTCGAGCGCCGCCGACATGAACTCCGGGCGCACCTTGCCGTCGCCCTGGTCGAGCGAGGCATCCGGTACCCAGGGGGCGGCGACCAGCGCCCGCTCCGGCAGTGCCCCGGCGAAGATCCGCATCCCGTCCCCGCGCGGGCGCTGCGTGCCGCATACGAAGCAGGTCGGAAAGCGGTGGTGCTGAAAGCCGGCATACCGGCGCGAGGCTTCGACCGCCTCGAAATACTGCGGCGCCGGCGGCGCATTCACGGCCAGGCGTGCCGGCTGGGCCGTCGCGATGCGCTCCCCGGCGAACATCACCGCCAGCGTCCCATCCGTTAGCGTACACACCTCGAGGGGCTGCTCGAGCGGCGGGGGGCGCAGCAGCCGGACCGTGACGGTTTGGCCGGCGTGCGCCGCGAGGCTGCCGGCAAAATAGCCGCCGTTGGCCGACTCGGCCGGACCGCGGAACCGCTTGGCGATGCTGAGCGTGTACATGGCGCTCTCCCGACGGCTCACGATACCACCGGCCCGGCGAGCGCGCAGCGCCGGCTCAGGCGCCCGCCCGGGGGCGCAGCGTCCGCAGCCACTCGGCGGGGTCCTCGCCGCGTTCGAGCACCTCCACCAGCGCCGAGCCGACCACCACTCCATCGACATGCCCACGCAGCCGCTCGAGCTGCTCGCGGCTGCGGATGCCGAACCCGGCGCAGACCGGGATGCGCGAGTGGCGCCGGACCCGGTCCAGATAATCGGTGACTTCGGCCGGTACGCTGACGGTGCGGCCGGTCGTGCCGGTCGCCGTGACCGCATAGAGAAACCCCTGGCTGCGCGCGCAGATGCGCTCGAGGCGCTTCTCGGAGGTCACCGGGGTCACCATCTGCACCAGGGCGAGTCCGCGCGCCGCCAGGGTCTCGTGCAGCGTCTCGCCTTCATCGAACGGCAGATCCGGCACGATGAGTCCGGTGACGCCGGCGCGCTCCGCGGCGCGCGCCAGCGGCTCCAGACCGAACGCGAGCAGCGGGTTGAGGTAGCTCATCAGCAGCACCGGGGTCGTCAGCGGCGGCGCCATCGCCTCGAGCGATTCGAGGATCCAGCGCAGGCTCACGCCCTGCTCGAGTGCGATGCGGCTCGAGCGCTGAATGGTCATGCCGTCGGCCATCGGGTCGGTGAACGGCACCCCGATCTCGATCACGTCGGCGGCCGCGGCAATGCGGCGCAGATCGGACGCGAAGTGCGCGCGGCTCG
>JAPTUI010000140.1 GCA_028067895.1 Pseudomonadota bacterium
CGGGGCACGGGCGGCATAACATGGCAGAAGAATTCGTCAACATCGAGATCAACGGACAGCCCGTCAAGGCCCGCAAGGGCGCGATGATCATCCAGGTCACCGACGCCAACGGGGCGTACGTGCCGCGCTTCTGTTACCACGAGAAGCTCGCCGTGGCGGCCAACTGCCGCATGTGCCTGGTGGAGGTCGAGAAGGCGCCGAAGCCGCTGCCGGCCTGTGCCACGCCTGTGATGGAGGGCATGAAGGTCTTCACCCGCTCGCCGAAGGCGATCGCCGCGCAGCGCGCGGTGATGGAGTTCCTGCTCATCAACCACCCGCTCGACTGTCCGATCTGCGACCAGGGCGGGGAGTGCGAGCTGCAGGACTTGGCGGTCGGCTTCGGGCGCGATTATTCGCGCTACAACGAGCGCAAGCGCTCCGTGCCGGATGAGGACTTGGGTCCGTTGATCGCCACCGACATGACCCGCTGCATCCACTGCACGCGCTGCATCCGCTTCACCGAGCAGATCGGCGGCATCCAGGAACTCGGGATGGTCGGGCGCGGCGAGAACATGAAGGTGCGCCGCTACATCGAGAGCACCGTCAATCACGAACTGTCCGGCAACGTCATCGACCTGTGCCCGGTCGGGGCGCTCGTCTCCAAGCCGTACCGCTTCAGCGCGCGCGCCTGGGAGATGACGGCGGTGCCGCTGGTCTCGCCGCACGATGGCGTCGGCAGCAATCTCTACGGCCACGTACTGCGCGGCCGCCTGATGCGCGTCGTGCCGCGCGAGAACGAGGCGATCAACGAGATCTGGCTCGCCGATCGCGACCGCTTCAGCTACGAGGGCGTCTACAGCCCCGAGCGCCTGCAGCGCCCCATGGTGCGCGAGAACGGCGAGTGGGTGGAGACGGACTGGGAGAGTGCGCTCGCCAAGGCGGCCGAAGGCCTGCGCGCGCGGGCCGGCTCGCTCGGGGTGCTGGCCAGCCCCTCGAGCACCCTCGAGGAGCTCTATCTCGCCGGGCGTATCGCCCGCGGGCTCGGCAGCGCCAACATCGACAGCCGGCTGCGTCAGCGCGACGTGCGCGACCAGGCGAACGATCCGCTGTACCCGAACCTCGGCATGCGCATCGCCGATGTCGATACGCTCGACGGACTGCTCGTCGTCGGCTCGAACCTGCGCCGCGAGGTGCCGATCCTGGCCCATCGCGTGCGTAAGGCGGCCGAGCGCGGCGCCCAGGTGGCGCTGATCAATCCGGTCCGCTTCCCGTATTACTTCCCGCTCGCCGCCGAGCTCGAGTCCGCGCCGGACACGCTGGTGAGCGATCTGGCGGCGGTGCTTGCCGCGGCGCTCGAGACGGCCGGCACGGCTGCACCGGCGCACCTGGCCCAGGCCGTGGCGGGCGCCTCAGTCGGCGCGCCGCATCGCGCCGCGGCCGCCGCCCTGGCGCATGGCGAGAAGCGTGCGCTCTGGCTGGGCGCGCTGGCCCTGCGCCATCCGCGCTTCGCCGACCTGCGCGCGCTCGCGGCCGCGATCGCCCGGACCACCGGCGCGTCGTTCGGCGTGCTCGCCGAGGGTGCGAATGCCGCCGGTGCATACCTCGCCGGCGCAGTGCCGCACCGCGCCGCCGGCGGGAAGCCCGCAGCGACCGTCGGACTCAGTGCCGCGCAGATGCTCTCCCAGCCGCTCTCGGCCTACCTGCTGGTGGGGACCGAGCCGTGGCTGGATGCCCCGGGGAGCGCCGCGGAGCGCACGCTCGAGGCCGCGCAGTGCGTCGTGGCGGTCACGCCGTTCGCGAGCGAGACGCTGCGCCGCGTGGCGCATGTGCTGCTGCCGGCCGGAACATTTGCCGAGACCTCCGGCACCTACGTCAATCTCGAGGGACTGTGGCAGAGCCAGACGGGCGCCGCGCAGCCGGTCGGGGAGGCCCGTCCGGGCTGGAAGGTGCTGCGCGTGCTCGGCAACCTGCTCGACCTGGAGACGTTCGACTACCTCTCGAGCGAACAGATCCGCGCCGAGCTGGCGGCCCTGTGCGGCGCTGAGACCGCGTACGCGGCTCCCGCCTACAGCGGCACGCATGCCGTCGCGGCGGGCGGCGAGACGGGCAAGGTGCTTGATCTGCCGATGTATCAGATCGACGCACTCGTGCGCCGGGCCCCCTCGCTGCAGAAGACGCTCGAGGGCCGTACCACAGCGGTGACCTACTGACGATGCACACGCCAATCACCCACCTGCTCGCACTCTGGGGCACGCTCCCGGCCCTCATCCGCACCGTCGTGTGGATCCTGATCATCTCGATTGCGGTCATCCTGTGCGTGGCCTTCCTCACGCTCTGGGAGCGCAAGGTCATCGGCTGGATGCAGCTGCGGCGCGGCCCGAACCGGGTGCGCATCTTCGGACTGCTGCCGGGTCTCGGTCAGCCGTTCGCCGACGTGTTCAAGCTGCTCACCAAGGAAGTGATCGTCCCGTCGAGCGCGAACAAGTTTCTCTTTCGCCTCGCGCCGGCGCTCGCGCTGGTGCCGGCACTGGCGGCCTGGGCGGTGATCCCGCTCTCCCCGGCGCTGGTGGTCTCCAAGGCCAACGCCGGGCTGCTGTATCTGCTCGCGCTGTCCTCGATGGGCGTGTACGGCATCATCCTCGCCGGCTGGTCCTCGAACTCCAAGTACGCCTTCCTCGGGGCGATGCGCTCGGCGGCGCAGATGGTCGCCTACGAGATCGCCATGGGCTTCGCGCTG